>JBIKKC010000171.1:0-5120 GCA_044360615.1 Bacteroidia bacterium
CAGTTATGGCTGCACTGGGCCAACGGCAAGAGGAAGTGGTGTAAGTTGTGATATAAGAAAGATTTATCCATACTCTATTTATAAAAAATTAGATTTTGAGGAAATATTAGAAACTGGCTGTGATGCCTTCTCGCGCTATCAAGTACGTATTAAAGAGATGTACCAATCGGTTAAGATAATTGAACAATTGCTAGATGCTATTCCTGAGGGAGAGTTTCAAGCTAAAACAAAAGCGGTTATTAAATTGCCTAAAGGTGAGTTCTACACACGTGTAGAAACAGCCCGCGGAGAATTAGGTGTTTACATTGTGAGTGAAGGTGCCACCACGCCTTATCGCATTAAATTTCGTTCGCCAGGTTTCTCTAACTTAAGTGCTTTAGAACATATGGTAAAAGGACATAAAATTGGAGATTTGGTGGCTATCATGGGAGCTTTAGATTTAGTAATTCCAGACATTGACCGTTAATACTTAAAGTGATGTTTAGTTTAGAACAAATAACAACAGGTTTACATCAATGGCTTAGCAGTAACTTTTCTGCTATGGCGGTTTTATTAATAGAAATGACCCTCATTGGCTTAGCTGCCATAACGCTTTTTGCTCTTTTGGGCTTGGTGCTGGTTTATATGGAAAGAAAGGTTTCTGCCTTTATTCAAATTCGTTTAGGTCCTAATAGGGTAGGCCCAAAAGGGATTTTCCAAACTGCTGCCGATACCGTTAAATTAATGTTGAAAGAGGGTTTTGTGCCAGATGGTGCAGATAAATTTTTGTATAAGTTGGCTCCTTTTGTAGTAATGATTATTGCCATGCTATTACTTGCACCCATTGCCTTTGCTAAGAATTTTGCTATTTGGGATTTAAACATAGGCGTATTTTTTATAACAGCAATTTCTTCAGTTTCGGTTATCGGAATTTTGATGGCTGGTTGGGCAAGTAATAACCAATATTCGTTGTTAGGCGCCATGCGCAGTGGGGCGCAAATCATCAGTTATGAATTATCTGCAGGTTTAGCTATTCTAACTATAATAGTATTAACAGGAAGTTTACAAATTTCAGAAATTGTGAAGTCGCAAGAAAATGGATGGTGGTTATTTAAAGGTCATATACCTGCTCTCATTGCTTTTGTAATTTATATTATAGCCGTTACCGCAGAAACCAATCGCGCTCCATTTGATATGGCCGAAGCAGAATCTGAATTAACTGGCGGCTTTCATACCGAGTATTCTGGGATGCGGTTTGCCTTGTTTTTTTTGGCAGAGTATATCAATATTTTCATTGTATGTGCCATTGGTGCAACATTATTTTTAGGTGGTTGGATGCCTTTTCATATCGGTGCTTGGGAAGGATTTAACCAAGTGATGGATTTTATTCCTTCTTCTATTTGGTTCTTTGGTAAAACCTTCTTTCTTATCTTCGTTATTATGTGGTTTAGGTGGACCTTCCCTCGCTTGCGCATAGATCAACTCTTGCACTTAGAATGGAAGTTTTTGTTGCCTATCAGTCTTTTCAATTTGTTATTAATGACCTTCATCGCCATTAAGGGTTGGCATTTTTAAAGCTATGATAACTTTTTTAAGACAATACTTTTTAGATATCTACCATGCTGTAAGGTCCTTATTAAAAGGAATGAAACTTACGGGCTACTATTTTACGCATCCTAAAGAAATAATAACAGAGCAATATCCAGACAATAGAGCAACACTCAATTTGCCAGAGCGCTTTAGGGGCGAGGTGGTGATGCTTCACGATGAGAACAATGAACACGCTTGTACTGGTTGTTCTGCCTGCGAATTGGCTTGTCCAAATGGCACCATTAAAATTCTAAATAAGTTTGATATTACCCCTGAGGGAAAAAAGAAAAAAGCCATTGATACTTTTGTTTATCATTTAGAATTGTGTACCATGTGTAATCTGTGTATTGTGGCTTGCCCAACAGATGCCATTAAGATGGCACAAACTTTTGAGCACAGTGTTTTTGATAGAAGCTTACTTACCAAGAAACTTAATTTGCCTGGTTCTAAATTACGGGAGGGTGTTGAATAATGGAAATGAAAGACGTATTTTTTTACCTTATTGCGGCCTATATTCTGGGTACGGGTTTTATGGCTGTTAATACACGAAAAATATTTAGAGCAGCTATTTGGTTGCTGTTTTCTCTTATAGGTATAGCTGCTTTATATTTCTGGTTGAACCAAGAATTCTTAGCCGCTGTGCAAATTGCAGTTTATGTAGGGGGCATTGTTGTACTCATCATTTTCTCTGTTTTTCTAACGCAAAAAGCAGGAAATAAAATGCCAGAAACAGGGATTCAAAGAACACTATTCTCTGCCTTAGCCACCTTGTTTGGTTTTGCTTTAACCGCTTACATTTTGTGGCATCATACTTTTGGTTCAAGCCAAACTCAAGTGTTAGATGCAAGTATTGAGCAAATTGGAACACAGTTATTAAACCCAGGAAAAGATGGTTTTCTTTTGCCTTTTGAAGCTGTGAGTATGCTATTATTAGCGGCCTTGGTGGGTTGTATTGTAATTGCTATGAAAGTTAAAAAGGAGGAAACAGTATGACGCAAGTAGGTTTAATTCATATGCTTTTGTTAAGTACTTGCCTTTTCTTTTTGGGCATGTATGGTTTTTTTACGCGACGAAATTTAATAACTATTTTGATGTCGTTAGAGTTAATGCTCAATAGTGTTAACATAAATTTTGTGGCCTTTAATACCTATCTGTATCCACAAAATTTGGATGGGGTATTCTTTAGTATTTTTATCATAACCATTGCCGCAGCCGAAGCCGCAGTAGCTATTGCCATTATTATTAACCTTTTTCGTAGTCACCAATCTATTGATGTAGATGATGCGGGAGAAATGAAGTATTAAGTATGACAGATACCTTAACTATTTTACTGATAATAGGTTTGCCGCTCCTATCTTTTTTGGTGCTTGGCATTTTTGGTAATAGCCAAGAGGTGCTAAAGAAAGCTGCAGGTTTTATTGGCACTGCTTTCATGGCCATTGCAAGTTTCTTGGCTATAAAATTAGCATGGCAATATTTTTTTAATACAGCTTACCTTGGCTCTGGCTATCAACCTCAAATTATTTTTAAATACACTTGGTTATCCTTTGGTTCAAACCTTTCCATAGATATGGGGGCCTTGCTTGATCCTATATCTGCAATGATGTTGGTGGTAGTTACTTTTATTTCTTTCATGGTACATGTATTTAGTTTGGGTTATATGAAAGGCGAAGAAAGGTTTGCTATTTATTATGCTTTCCTTGGTTTGTTTACTTTCTCCATGCTTGGATTGGTAATGAGTTCTAATATCTTTCAAATTTATATCTTCTGGGAATTGGTTGGTGTTTCCTCATTTTTATTGATTGGCTTTTATTATCAAAAAACCTCTGCCGTGGCTGCGGCAAAAAAGGCTTTTATTGTAACCCGCTTTGCAGATTTAGGTTTCTTAATTGGTATTTTAACTTTAGGGTACTTTGGCGAATCCTATGATTTCCTAACTTTAATACAAACACTTAGTGATACTCAATCTCCTCAATTTGTTGCCATGAGTATGGCAGGTTTTATGGGAGTAAGTGCACTAACTTGGGCTTTGGTTTTAGTATTTGTTGGTGGTGCTGGTAAGTCTGCCATGTTTCCTTTACATATTTGGTTGCCAGATGCCATGGAAGGCCCAACGCCAGTTTCTGCCTTGATTCATGCTGCAACCATGGTTGTGGCTGGTGTATTTTTGGTGGCACGTTTGTTTCCCATCTTTGCTTTATCTGGGTCAGGCGCTTTAGATTTAGTAACCTATGTAGGTGTTTTTTCTGCTTTGTTTGCAGCTCTCATTGCTTGCACACAAACCGATATTAAAAGGATATTGGCTTATTCTACCATGTCGCAAATAGGCTTTATGATGTTTGCTTTAGGAGTATCTGGTTATGGCGGAGAAAATGGTGCAGGCTATAGTGCCTCTTTATTCCATTTGTTTACACATGCATTCTTTAAATCGCTTCTGTTTTTAGGTGCAGGAGCCATTATTCATGCGGTGCATAGTAACGATGTGAAAGATATGGGTGGTTTAAGAAAGTTCATGCCCATTACACATTTCAGTTTTTTAATAGCCTGTTTGACAATTTCGGGAATTCCGCCTTTTGCAGGATTCTTTAGTAAAGAGGCCATTTTGCATGCAGCACATCAAAAAAGTTTTGGCGTGTATGCCATTGCCATGCTTACCTCCTTTCTTACTGCTTTTTATATGTTTCGTTTGTATTTTTCTATCTTTTGGAGTAAGGATAAAGAAGCACCTGAACATTATCATGGAGAGGGTACTTGGAGTATGAAACTGCCACTGTTTATTTTAGCTATTGCTTCAACCACTTTTGGCTTTATACCTTTTTCAAATTATGTAAGCTCAGATGGCAAAGGGATTGCTTCACACCTCGATGTATTATTCTCTATTGCGCCTGTAACGTTAGGCTTGCTTGGTTTTATTTTAGCTATGATTTTGTACAAAAAGTCTAGTGATTTGCCAGAAAGGTTTGCTGCTTCATTGGGTTCTTTATTTACTTGGATCAAACATAAATTTTATATAGACCAATTGTATCTTTTTATAACGCATAAGGTTTTGTTTAATCTAATTGGAAAGCCTGCTGCTTGGATAGATAAGAATATTATTGAAGGCTTTTATTTGCTTTTAGCAAGTTTAACACAAAGCAGTTCTACAGCTATTAAGGGTTTTCAATCGGGGAGTTTGCAGAGTTATGCGCTCTATTTTTTAGGAGGTGTGTTAGGCTTAAGTCTTTTATTGTTTTATGCTTTAATGTAAATCATTTATGAACCTATTACTACTGCTTATATTTCCCTTTGTAACGGCCTTATTTGTATTAAGTGCCAAAGATTATAAGCAATCTAGAAGCATTGCACTTGTAGGCTCAGGCATACAACTGCTGGCCACTTTTTACTTGTTGGTGCAATACTTAAAAGCTAAAGAAACACTAACCACAGCTTTCATTTTTTTTGAACAAAGTTTTGCTTGGTTTCCTTCACTTGGAATAAATTTTCACATAGGCATAGATGGTATTTCGTTGGCCATGATTTTACTTACTTCTCTCGTAGTAATGGCAGGAATA
>JBIKKC010000030.1:0-15388 GCA_044360615.1 Bacteroidia bacterium
ATAGGTACACCGAGGGTTATGGCATTAGTTTTATGAGTATTGATTGGGCTAACAACAATGAATTCTCCTTAATTATTGCTTTGGATTGTGGTATTAAATCTGTAGATAAAGTTGCCTATGCCAATGAGCGAGGAATTGATTTTATTATTTGTGACCACCATTTACCAGGAGACGAAATTCCTGCCGCAGTGGCTGTGTTAAACCCAAAACAAAGTGATTGTACCTATCCATTTAAAGAATTATCGGGCTGCGGTATTGGCTATAAATTAATTCAAGGGTTTGCAGAAAAGCACCAAATAGATAGCAAGGAAGTTGAAGAGTTTTTGGATTTAGCTGCTGTTAGTGTGGCTTCCGATTTAGTTCCTATTTTAGACGAAAACAGAGTTTTGGCGCACTATGGATTAAGAAAGTTAAAAGAGGCACCCAATGATGGGCTCAAAGCTTTGCTAGAAAGTTATCCGGATAGGCCAGAGTTTACGGTAAATGATATTATATTTTTTATTGGTCCACGAATTAATGCCGCAGGAAGAATTGCCGATGCCAAAGATTCTGTGCGTTTAATGACCAATCATAATTTAGAAGAAACCAGAAGGATTGCATTTCAGGTAAATCAGCATAATAACGAGCGCCGTAGTTTTGATCAGAACATTACAGAGCAAGCTTTAGAAATGGTAGAGAATGATCCTGATTTTGTGAATAGGAAGAGTACAGTTTTATTTCATAGTGAGTGGCATAAAGGGGTAATTGGTATTGTGGCTAGCCGACTCATAGAAAAGTATTATAGACCCACTATTATTTTAACAGAATCCAATGGCATGGCAACTGGCTCTGCGCGTTCTGTAGAGGGTTTTGATTTATATTCTGCTATAGAATCTTGTTCAGATTTATTGGATCAATATGGTGGACATACGCATGCTGCTGGCTTAACCATGAAGTTAGAAAAACTGCCTTTGTTTATTGAAAGATTTGAGAAGGCTGTGGTTGCGAATATTGTAGAACGCAGCATGACGCCCGAAATAGAGTACGATATGGAAATTCCTTTACGTACCATAACGCCAAAATTCTTCAGTGTACTAAAGCAGTTTTCGCCATTTGGACCTGGAAATTTAAATCCGGTTTTTATGAGCAAGAATGTTTGGGATGTTGGCGATGCAACAATAGTTGGCAATAATCATCTTAAGTTAAGCCTGACCCAAGAAGAAGGTGGGAGAATATTTAAGGCTATTGGTTTTAACTTAGGCGAGCATTATGATAAAGTTTCGCAGGGTATTAGCTTTGATATTTGCTTTATCATAGAAGAGAATCATTTTAATGGGCATATTAATTTGCAATTGAATATTAAGGATATTTTGTTTAGGTAGAAGCCCAATGCCACAAAGGCGCTAAGACACGAAGCAACGGTTAGGATACACCAGAAAGCAAAATTTTCTATCTCATATAAATAAAACCGTTTCTTCGTGCCTTGGCGCCTTCGTGGCTATAGCTATGCCAACAACTTGGCCCAAGATATTTCCGAGGCCAATATTTCCTTTAAACGAGAAATGGCAATACGCTCTTGTTGCATAGTATCTCTGTAGCGAATAGTTACCGTTTTATCTTCTAAAGTTTGATGATCTATGGTAATACAAAAAGGAGTTCCAATGGCATCTTGCCTGCGGTAACGTTTGCCAATAGCATCTTTTTCTTCATAGAAGCAATTGTATTCAAGCTTCAATTCTTGCATTATTTCTCTTGCTACCTCTGGTAACCCATCTTTCTTCATTAAAGGAAGAATAGCTACTTTATAAGGAGCTAAAATAGGCGGTAGGTTCAACACTATACGTGAGTCTTTTTTGTCTTCTGTGCCAATTTCTTCTTCCTTATAACAAGCACAAAGAGTTGCCAAAAACAGTCTGTCTAAACCAATAGAAGTTTCTATTACATAAGGGGTATAATTGCCATAAGCTTTTCCATTTTCATCTAATTCTGCATCAAAGTATTGTATCTTCTTACCCGAATGTTCTTGGTGGTTGCGTAAATCAAAATCTGTACGCGAATGGATACCCTCCATTTCTTTGAAGCCAAACGGAAAATTGAATTCTATATCTACTGCTGCATCTGCATAATGTGCAAGTTTAACATGGTTATGAAAGCGGTACATATTTTCGCCGAAGCCTAATTTATGGTGCCATTTCATGCGGGCAGTTTTCCAATGTTCATACCATTCTTTTTGTGTACCAGGCCTAATAAAGAATTGCATTTCCATTTGTTCAAACTCGCGCATACGCATAATAAATTGGCGCGCTATAATTTCATTTCTAAAGGCTTTGCCAGTTTGTGCAATGCCAAAAGGGATTTTCATGCGACCTGTTTTTTGAACATTTAAGAAATTCACAAAAATACCTTGAGCGGTTTCAGGCCTTAGGTAGATTTTGTCTGCATCTTCGGCCATAGCGCCCATTTCTGTAGAGAACATGAGATTAAATTGACGTACGTCTGTCCAGTTGCGTGTGCCACTTATGGGGCAAGCAATTTCATGTTGTTCTATTAAGGTTTTAAGTTGAACCAAATTATTATCTAGCAAGGCTTGATCCAAGGCTATTTGCAATTCATCTGCCTTATTGCTTTTACCATCCTTTTGATAGCGGGCAATTTTATCTTCTAAAAGATTGTCTGCTCTATAGCGTTTTTTCGAGTCCTTATTGTCAATCATGGGGTCAGAAAACCCATCAATATGTCCGCTGGCTTTCCATGTTTTGGGATGCATAAAAATGGCGGCATCAATGCCTACAATATTTTCGTGCATTTGCACCATGGCTTTCCACCAATATTGTCGCAAGTTGTTTTTAAGCTCTGCACCATTTTGGCCATAATCGTAAACAGCGCCCAGGCCATCATAAATTTCACTAGAAGGGAAAACAAAACCATACTCTTTGGCATGGCTTACAACTTTTTTAAATAACTCGTCGCTCATAAGGCGGCTAAATTAGGCAAAAAGCCGAATATTTGTAGGTTTGCAAGTCCTTTGGGCATCTTTATTTAATACATAAACATTTACTGCTGTAAACATTGTAGAATAAGCTCAGCGTTTTTTTCATTATTATTGTTTTAAATTGAACCCATGAAAAATTTCTTTTGGATTTTACTAGCAGTTGTGGTAATGGGAGTCCTACTTTACTTAACTAAACCTAAAGATATTATTCCTCATAGTTTAATTGTGAAAGATTCTACCACATTACCTATTGATGTTGCAGTAGGTGAAGATTATGAAGGCGAAGAAACTTTTATAAGTTCTAAAACTTATGATACCAAAAGAATCAAAAGTGAAGCTTTTATCGGTAAAACTTTTCCTCAGTGTTTAGAAATGGTATCGCACTGGGAAGATGGGCATATCATAGACATGGGAGATGGACAAGGTGGTTTAACATTTATGGAATTTGTCTCAAATGGAAACCACCATGTCTTAACCTTCTCCCAAGATATCTGTGAGACAGATGAAATTATTAAAGAGTAATTTTAGTGAACTAATTCCTGGTAAGCAGCGGCTTTTAATAAGCCTTCAATTTCTGAGGCGTTTGCAATGCTGCACTTAATCATCCAACCATCACCATAAGGATCAGAATTAACTAATTCTGGAGATGCATCTAATTTTGGATTTACTTCAAGCACATCTCCGCTTAATGGCATAAATAAATCACTTACGGTTTTTACTGCTTCCACTGTTCCAAAAACTTCATGTTGTGCAACAGTTTTTCCTTTGGAAGGAATGTCTACATAAACGATATCACCTAATTCGTGTTGAGCAAAGTCTGTGATGCCAATAAAAGCTACATCGCCTTCAACGCGAATCCACTCATGGTCTTTAGTGTAAAAGAGATTTTCTGGAAAGTTCATTTGTTTAGAATTAAAAATTTTCTGCAAAATAAGATTTGCATTTGAAATATAATATGAGAATAATCAAAAATCCTTCAAGGTTTGCGTATTGCCTCTAAAATAGTGATGGGCAATAAGAGGCAGGTGAGTGCATAAATGGTATCTTCAATTGGAATAGTTATAATTCTTAAGCCTATAATTTCATTGGGGTTATACCAAACCACAGGGCTTGGTGTAGCTGCTCCTGTTAAAATGCCATTGATGATTAAAAAGGGTATGAGATGCACAAAGTAAGCAAACCAAAAATAGCCCATATATTGCGTTTTGAACCTAAATTGATGTAGTAAAAGTAAAATTAAGGCAATACTCAAATTCACAAAAGTGTAGGTTCTATCAGAATAAAAGGCTAATCCTAACACGCACAATACTATAAAAATAAAGTTTAAATAATAGGCTTTGGCTTGCCACCAAGTATCCGAAAAATAGGCTTTTAAACAGGCATAAATAAAAATGCTGGCATAGGGAACAATTATAAAAAAACTCCATTCTTCTAATGGTAAACTTAGCCATCTCGCTGGCCAAACATAAGATTCGTTAAAGGCCCAAACATTTTGTTGGGTAAACCAACTATCCCATAGAATAAATAAGAACATGTTTGCCGCAATACCAGAAAATAAACTTGGCCACCATTTGTAAAAGGCTACTTTCTTGTCGAAGCTTAGTGCAAAAGGACCCACAATTGAGGCTAACATTAGCCAGGCATATAAACTCATTTGCTAGTAGTTGGGTCTTTCCAGTATTTTATTGGAACGATAAGCATTCCAAAGTTCTCGCCTTTTTCTTTACCAAGGTGCTTGTGGTGCATTTTGTGAGCTCTTCTAATAGCGCGCACATAGCGGTTATTCCAATGCGTCCATATTTTAAATCGCTGATGAATAATGATATCATGAACCAGAAAATAAGCCATACCATACAATGAAATACCAATGCCAATAAATAATCTAAAATCTTGATTCATAATTCCAGTGATATAACAATAGGCGCTAGGAACAGCGAAAATTAAAAAGAAGGCATCGTTTTTTTCAAAGAAACCTGGTTCAACTTGATGGTGGTCTTTATGCAAATACCACAACAAGCCATGCATTACAAACTTATGGGCAAACCACGCCATAAACTCCATAAAAAGAAAAGTTAACAATACTATAATTACAGCCATGCAGAAAGCATTAAAGTGACAAATTTAATATTAAAAAGAACACAAATTGAACTAAATAAACACGCCATCCCATAGGATTGTTTTTTAGCACACCGGCTTTAATGAGCCAATAGCAAAAAATGAATCCAAAGAAAAACCAAGCAGTATAATTCTGTAAAGGCACCTGAAGGTTGTTAAACTCCCAAAAATCTAGTTTTGGGGCTAAGGGTTCTATTAGTAAATCTAAGGCTACCATGGCTAAAGCGGCTAATCCTGCTCCTGTTAACGCATTTAATTTCCCCTTTAATTTTGTGCTTATGGTTTGTACCAATTGCAAACTACTGTACACCACAATAACCCAATTTATACCAATCATTAGTGGGGTACTACCCAGTTTTGGCCCTAGTGCATTTCCATAAGTGTAATGGCCAAAAATAAGCCCCGAGTTAACGCCAACATATTCTAAAAGGAAGGAAGCCAAAAATATGGCGCTTAACTGTATGAAAAAGAAAGTGTCTTTAGGCTGATGTGGCCACAAGCACAATCCTAAGGTTAGTAAGAGATTAAATGGAGTTAGTTTGGCAAATTCTAAAGGATGTAGTGCAATTCCAATGGTTCCAACCAAATAGAAAATAAGGAGTATAGCAGTTAAAAGTTGCGTAAGGGAAAATCGTTCTTGTAACTTCATTTATAATTAACACAAAGTAACAAAGAAAGGGTTTTATTTTTATTTAACTTTGGCAGAAGTTGCATTTCTTAGTCCGCTGTAATTAGTTAATTCGGCTTTTACAGAACCTACAAAAATATCTGATTCAACCATCAATGGTATCTTATTTTCGTCATCACTTACCCATAGCGTTAAGGCTTCTTCATCCTTAAAAACGCGTCCTTTAAGTAGCTGAGGTTTAATAACAAGCGCTTTAAAAGTGCCTGCATCGGTTTTTATGGTTTCTCTTTTTACAAACTTAAATCGCAATTGATAATTCTCAGCATCCATGTAAAAGTTAACAGGAAAAACATCGCCAATTTTAGCATTACTCATGTTGGTAGTGCGCGCAAAATATATTGCCGAAACAATGTCCTGAGTTTGTTCTTGTATATCTACTTTGCCTCTTTTACTGGTGGCAACTCCATTTTTTTGATCAAAAATGATGAAGTCGCTGTCTTTGTATTTCCCTTCCCTCACCTTTTTAATACACTTCCACGGAATAATGGCTTCTTCATCTACATAACTTTCGTACTCATCGCGCACTTTAAACATGGCATCTACCATCCCTGTAGATTTGCCACTCACTTTAATGTGAAATGATTTTCTATTGTTTACCTCAACAGCCTCATCAGCTACTACAAATTCGCAATTACCCGCATCTAAAGGGCCATAATGCAAGCGGTATTTTAATTTTTCTCCAAAGGTAAATGCAGTATTTGAAATGCTTTTAATCTCATATGTTTTTGCAGCTTTTTCTTTACCCTCAGGTTTTTCTATAGCAGCCACACTGCTGGCAATACCAGCTATGGCTAGAAAGAAAAGCATACTTATCTTGTTTTTCATAACACTTTGGTCTGTGCAAATGCTATACCAAAAATAATATGTTTTTTACAAATCAAATTTAATGCCTTGCGCCAAAGGTAAAACTTTACCAAAGTTTAGGGTATTGGTTTGCCTACGCATATAAGCTTTCCATGCATCAGAACCACTTTCGCGCCCGCCGCCGGTTTCTTTTTCGCCACCAAATGCACCACCAATTTCTGCCCCACTGGTTCCAATGTTAACATTAGCAATACCACAATCGCTACCCCAAGCGCTTAAAAACTCCTCGGCTTCTTGCATGTTATTGGTAAAGATGGCAGAACTTAAACCCTGTTTAACCCCGTTCTGTAAAGCAATTGCTTCATCTAATTCTGAGTATTTTAATAAATATAGTATAGGCGCAAAGGTTTCCGATTGTACAATTTGATATTCATTTTTTGCTTCACAAATGGTAGGCTTAACATAACACCCACTTTCATAGCCAGCTCCACTTAAAACCTCTGCACCACAAAGCACTGTGCCTCCTTCGGCCTTTAATTTTTCAATGGCTTTAAGGTAGGCATTCACTGCGTCTTTATCTATCAAAGGTCCAACTAAGTTAGCTTCTAGCGGATTACCAATGGTTAATTGGCCATAGGCCTTTACTAGCTTCTCTTTAACCGTTTCATAAATACTTTCATGGATGATGAGTCGGCGAGTGGTTGTGCAACGTTGCCCTGCGGTGCCCACAGCCCCAAACAGTACGCCCACCATAGCCAATTCTAGGTTTGCATTGGGCGTTAAAATGATAGCATTATTGCCACCAAGTTCGAGTAATGCTTTTCCAAAACGTTGTGCCAAAGCAGAGCCTACTGCTTTGCCCATGCGGGTGCTTCCTGTGGCAGAAACTAGTGGAATGCGTTCATCGTGGCTCATCCATTCTCCAACTTGGTAATCTCCATTGATAAGGTTAAAAATACCTTCTGGTAAATTGTTTTCTTTTAAAATTTGGGCCATTAAGTTCTGACAAGCAACTGCAGAAAGGGGTGTTTTTTCTGAGGGCTTCCAAATACAAACATCTCCACAAATAGCAGCTAACATGCTGTTCCAACTCCATACGGCCACTGGAAAATTAAAGGCCGAAATAATTCCTACTATACCAATGGGATGCCATTGCTCGTACATGCGGTGGTTGGGACGCTCGCTATGCATGGTAAGTCCGTGTAATTGTCGGCTTAAACCAACCGCAAAATCACAGATATCTATCATTTCTTGCACTTCGCCTAAACCTTCTTGTAAGCTTTTTCCCATTTCATAGCTTACTAATCTGCCTAATGGGTCTTTGTATTCGCGCAATAAGTTCCCATATTGCCTTACAATCTCGCCACGCTTAGGGGCTGGTATTTTACGCCAAATTTTATAGGCTTCTTCAGCTTTCGAAATAACGTTTTCGTATTCCTCTTTTGTAGTAAAAGAAATGCTTCCAATTAATTTACCATCTACTGGGGAGTAGATTTCTTTTTGCTTTGCGTTTGGGTTAGCAAAATGCTGCTGACCTGTTGAGGTTCCTGCATTATGCGTAGATATACCTAATTGATTTAGGAAATTTGAGGTTGTTGCTGACATATTACTTTAACATTGCTTTAGCTACTTTGGGATCAATTAGCTACGAAATTAAGCTAATTCTTGCCTAATTTAAAATTTCACATTTCTCAGCAAATTCACGGGGTCTATGCTTCTAAGGTTGAGGGTAAAGCTCCATTTTTCGAAGAAGGTATTCACACCATTTAAATTCCAGGCTTCACTTATTGCGTCACTTTGCGTTAATGGAATATGAATATAAGCTACATCTTTAAGTAATTGAATATAAATTCCTCCTATATAGTTGAATTTAGTTTCATTAGTTGGTGTATTAGTAGCCGCAATGGTTTGGCTTAAACTTCCCAACGACATATCACCATAAAAGCCAATGGGAACAGGCAATGGAAAGGGTATTGTTAAATTTAAACCTGTCATCCATTTATCTGAGGTACCTAAATTAACAAAGTTTCTAAAACCAGCATCTCTATTCAATACCTGATGTGCCCAGAAACCAGGTAATCTATCGTTACGTCCTATCATGGCCTCATCGTACATATAATCATTGGTTCCTAAAGTGCCTCCTGCAGTAAACATGGCCCTCTGATTTACACCCTCACCAACCGAATTAATGGAGGTGTTATTGCTATTGCTGGCATACCCACCCGCAAAGAAGCGAACCTCTGCAAACTTTTTATGTTTAGAATAAGCAATTGATTGTTTAGCAGTAAGGGTATAACGCGAAAAGTCGGTAGCTTGAAATCCCGTCTGCATATCTATCTTAAAAGAATTTGGATATAAGGCATGCGCTCTATTAAAGTTGTAAGTTAGCTCATAAATACCGTAGTGGTCTTTGCCAAAGTTGTTGTAATAACCGTTGCCTCTGGCTTGTTCATTTACCATAACATACCTCGCTCCAATTATTTCTTCTATGTTTTTTCTTGGGTTTTTAGGTTGAACCCTAAACTGTCCAAACAGTTCAATTTTTTCGAAAGTTGCCTCTGTATACCTTAAACCACCGAGGTTGCTGTTTACAAAAGTTTCTGTTCCAAACCTTGCAGATTTTAAACCAATTCTAATTGTATTGTATCCACGTTTTAAATTAAAGTTACGCCATACAGAAAAGTATCCATTGATATCATTGGTAGCAAAACTGTAAACGGGTGTAAGAATAAATTCTACCTTTTTCCTTGGTATTAAACTATTGTATAGACTTAAACCCAACATGCTTTTGTTATAAATGTTATACCCATAAACTGGGGCAATAAAAATCTGCTGTGTATTCGACTTTTCTAAATTAAGTATTGGCTGAATCTTAATGGGTGAGCATGTTTTGCACCAGCCTTTTTGCACGGCAGTATTATTCTGGCGGTATAAATCAAGTGTTACTTCATCGGCATCTATTCTGTAATAAATGTTTTTTGCCTCCTCTGGAGTTTTAAAGTTTAAAACGGTAGGAGTAAAACGCTTTTTGCCTTTAAAACCTTCTATCCATTGTGTTTCTTTAAGGCTATCATTGGTAAATTGGGTAATAGGAAATGGGGTCTTTAATTGACCATTATTTTTAACAACCAATTGATTGTTGGAAACTATTTTAACTTTGTAATCCATTTTTTTAGTGTTTGCTAATACCTCATCAAAAAACCAACTCAAGTCTTTTTGGGTAAAGCTTTCGGCATGTATTCTAAAGTCGTTAGGAAGTGGATGTTTAAATTTCCATTTTTCAAAGTAAGCCTGCATCATGGCATCAAATTTTTCTGTACCTAAATAATGTTGCAGGTACTTAAAGCCAATTGGATTTTTGGCATATATTATTGCGCCATAATTTTTATCTGTATATGCTTCTGAGCGCAAGTTGCCTGCTTGGTCGGTATTTTTTCTCATAGCATTATAGGCCAATAAGTTGGGCTGACTAATTTCTAAACCAAGGAGGCCATTGCTTTTTGTTTTTGGTAAATCTACTTGGCTTCTTTCTTCATAATAGGTATTGATACTTTCATCCATCCAAGGATGTTCTCTTTCGTTGCTACCTAAGATACCATAAAACCAATTATGCCCCAATTCATGTATGATGGTTGTTTTGTCAATGCTACCGCAATTGGTAATGGTTGGGTATTCCATTCCTGCGCCTGCTTCAAGGGGCGTAATAACCGCCTGAGCAATGCTATAAGGGTAATTTCCAACTTTATCGGAATAGTATTTTACACCTAGGTTTACAAACTCTATACCCTTTGGGCTTCCAAAATTGGTTAAGGCAAAAATCCATGTTTCTACAGCTTGGTTATTGCTTAAAATAACGGTATCAAAATCTACACTATAATCTTTGTGTGCAAACCAAGCAAAATCATGTATATTATCTTGTTTGAACCTAAGCGTTTTAGTATTCGTAGGGGCATAATGCGGTGTATTTATATCTTGCTTTCGGGCGCGCCACCATTCTTTTTCTCTTTTGTCTTGAACCTCTCCTGTGGCTGCTACTAAAATATTTTTGGGTAAGGTTATTTGTACATCAAAACTGCCAAATTCACTATAAAATTCACCTTGGTTTAAATAGGGCATGGCATTCCATCCATTTACATCATACACCGCTGGCTTTGGGTACCATTGTGTTGCACAATAATGTCCGTTTTCAAAGCCCATTCTAGAAAAAACTTTAGGAATTTTTACAAAGAAGGGAGTACTAATGATTATACTATCGCCAGCAGCTAAAGGTTGGTTCAAGGTAAGTTTGGCAATATCTATTTGCTCTGTTAGTTCCCATTTGATGGGTTGGCCATTTACTTTAAAATTTAAAGAATCTATAAATCCTCTTTCACTGGGTTCTGCAAAATGAAAATCGGTGTTTCCATTTTCTAATTCTTGCTTGGCGTAGGCCGTAGTTCTATTTTTATAAGCATTTGGCCACAAATGGAAATAGATTTCTGTTAGGGCATTAGGTGAGTTATTGGTATAAACCAAGCTCTCGAAAGCACTTAGCGTTTGATTATCAGTGTTAAGTTCAACTTCTATGGTATAATTTACCCTTTGCTGCCACTTTGCCTGATTCAAGCTTTTTGGCTTGGTTTGTGCTAAGCATTGTAATGAAATCGTTAAGAACGTAATTGATAGTAAGAAATATTTTTTCATTTATCCAATTTTTGTTTTTCACTTATGTGAAAAGATTTCTGGGAAATTCGAACATTTGGGCTTTTGTTCCAAATGTTTGTGTTGTAAATTTGATAAACTAATATTTTAGGCCTATGGAAGGCAATGATTTTTTAGGAGAAGAGGTAAGTAGCAATGTGCAACGGTATGAGAAGATGCTTAGAAATAAGACTTCAGATTATTTTGATGCAGAAGCCATAGAAGGTATTATTGACTATTATATTCATCATGACAAGCTGAAGAAGGCCTTGGAAGCTATTGAGTTTGGCAAGGATATGTATCCATCTCATGTAGCTTATTGGATAAAATTAGCCGAAGTGTATGTGCTAATGGAGCGCTTAGACGATGCTATGGCTGAATTAGATAAGGCAGAAATTTATGAGCCCTTTAACGCAGAATTGTTCTTATTAAAAGGTGAGATTTGTTTAAACCAAGAGCAATTTGAGGAGGCTACAGAGTTTTTTGAAAAGGCATTGTTGCATACTGATGAGAGATTAGATATGCTTTTTGAAATAGCCTATGTTTTAGAAGACAATGATAAATTTGAAGAGGCGGCGCGTTATTTTTCCCTTATTATTTCTGAAGAGCCCGAGTTAGAACAAGCCTATTATGAATTGGCACATTGTTATGATTTGTTAGGCAACTATGCAGAGGCTATTAAGCAGCTAAATGCGCTTATAGATATGGATCCATACAATACAGGTGCTTGGTATAATTTAGGGGTTACCTATAGTAAAATGGGCGAATTTGAAGAGGCTATCAATGCCTTTGATTACTGTTTGGTTATAGAAGAAGAATATACCGTAGCGCGTTTTAATAAAGCCAATTGTTTGGTAGAGTTAGACCGTTTTGAAGAAGCCATTCCAGAGTATTTGTCGGTTATAGGCGCAGAAGGCGGGGATAGCATTAGCTATTGCAATCTTGCGGGTTGTTACGAAAGATTAGGCAGGCTAGATGATGCCAGAACACAATACAAAAAGGCCGCTCAGATAAATCCAAATTTGGCCGAAGCTTGGTTTGGAATTGGCATTACTCTAGAAAAGGAAGCGCATTACAAGGAAGCCTTGCAGCACTTTAAACGCGCTGTTCTGCTTGAACCAGAAAATCTTGAATTTCTTTTGGTTTTGGCGGAATGTGAATATAGGCTTGGGCATGTAAAAGAAGCCGAAGATATTTACGTTAAAATGGTAGACCTAGACCCTGGCATGATGGAGGCTTGGTTAGATTGGAGCTTGCTAAAATATGCTGAAGGGGAAATTAGTAGAGCTGCACAACTCATTTATGAGGCGATTAGTTACGACCCTTCTATTCACCAATATCACTACCGTTTAGTTGTTTATTTGTACGAATTAGGTCGTATTCAGGAAGCCCATAAACACTTAGAATTGGCTTTAATGAGTGCATTTGATGATCATTTTTTAATTTTTGAAATTGCTCCTAAGCTGAAAAAGGTGAACGATATCTTACAAATTATTGATACGTATCGCCTCAACGAAGGTTTATAGTATTTTTTATTATTATCCTTCAAATAGATAAATTTGCCTGATTTGGCACATTGCCCAACTTTTTTATTAACTGATGAAAAATTTTAAATTAAAGCAGATTCCAGAAAGAACTGCAAAACCTAGAGAAAGTGGCTTAGCCATGATTATGGACAAAGGGCTTAGCATTAGAGAAGCCGAAGACCTCATTGCTGCAAGCGGAGAATATATAGATATTGTCAAATTAGGGTTTGGAACTTCATACGTAACACCAAGGTTAGAAGAGAAAATTAAACTTTATCAAGATAATGGCATTATCGTATACTTTGGAGGTACTTTGTTTGAAGCCTATATCGTAAGAAATCAATTTGAAGATTATTTAAAGGTTCTCGATAAATATGCCATGCACCATGCCGAGGTTTCTGATGGCTCTATTGAATTGCCGCATGACATTAAATTAGATTACATTAGCAGGTTAAGCAAGCATGTAACTGTATTGAGTGAGGTTGGTTCTAAAGACGTAGAAAAGATTATTCCACCTTACCAATGGATTGAATTAATGCAAACTGAATTAGAAGCTGGTGCTTGGAAAGTAATTGCTGAGGCAAGAGAGGCTGGTAATGTAGGCGTTTACAGAAGCAGCGGTGAAGTGCGTGAGGGTTTGGTTCAAGAAATATTAACCAAAATACCCGAAGAGAAAATTATTTGGGAAGCACCACAAAAAGCGCAACAAACCTATTTTATAAAATTAGTTGGCGCCAATGTAAATATGGGAAATATTGCACCTAATGATGTAATACCTTTAGAAACCCTACGACTTGGATTAAGAAGTGATACATTCACCTTCTTTTTAGGAAAAGGGGCTAAATATTTAACCAAGAAAAAATAGACGTATGACATTACAAGAAAAAATAAATGCCGATGTAATTGCGGCTATGAAAGCGAAGGATGAAGTTGGTTTAAGGGCATTGCGTAGTTTGAAATCAGCCCTCTTATTAGCTGCCAGTGAACCTGGTGCAAATGGCGCTGTGAGCGATGATGCCGCTTTAAAGATTTTTCAAAAGCTAGCCAAACAACGTAAAGAATCTTTAGATATATATCTTCAGAATAAGCGCGAAGATTTGGCACAGGTAGAACAAGAAGAATTGGCTGTTATAGAACGCTACTTGCCTAAGCAAATGGGAGAAGAAGAAATAAAGTTTGCCTTGCAACAAGTGATTGCCGATGCCGGCGCTAGCACTGCCGCAGATTTTGGGAAAGTGATGCCACTTGCTATGAAAGCCTTGGCAGGAAAAGCAGATGGTAAAATTATCTCTTCATTGTTAAAAGAGTTGTTGGTATAAGGCTATGACGGAAAATAATGAGGAAAGAATAAAGAAAGCTTTCCAGAAAAAAGATTGGCCAGAGATTAAAGTAAGCGATAGCTGGGCTACTTTTAAAATCATGGCAGAATTTGTGGAAGGCTTCGAAAAAATGAGTAGGATTGGGCCTTGTGTTTCTATTTTTGGTTCGGCCAGAACAAAACCTGATAACCCTTATTATAAGCTAGCAGAAGAAGTAGGTACAAAGCTAGTTGAGGCTGGTTTTGGGGTAATAACCGGCGGTGGGCCTGGGATTATGGAAGCCGGTAATAAAGGAGCTAAAGAGGCTGGAGGTAAAAGTGTAGGGCTTGGTATTGAACTTCCCTTTGAACAGTTTTTTAACCAATATATTGATAGAGATAAGAGCATAAATTTTGATTACTTCTTTGTGCGTAAGGTAATGTTTGTAAAGTATGCACAAGGCTTTATTGCCATGCCTGGTGGCTTTGGAACTTTAGATGAATTGTTTGAATCTTTAACCTTAATTCAAACCCACAAAGTAGCCCCTTTCCCTGTTGTTTTAGTGGGTACAGATTTTTGGAAAGGCTTAGTAGATTGGATGCACGATACTATGTGTACGAAGGAAGGAAATATCTCTATGGATGATTTATTGATGTTTAAAATTGTAGATACGGCAGATGATGCCGTAAATTATATTTTAGATTTTTATGCTGAAATTAGCATTAAGCCAAATTTTTAAGAGGGCTTAAACAACAAAATCTATATCTATATCATTTTTGTTTTTTGCGTTTATTTTACCTCTGTGAAAAAGGTAAAAATTTTCCTTAACTATGGCATAAGTAGTAGCGCCATACGTATGCAGGATTTTAAGTTAAATTGAAGCATACTAGAATGTAAATATTTTTTTTGAAAAGCTTATAAACTTTAGCTAATTATGCAATTGGGCTTTTAAAAAAATCAGAATTCTAAAGCCTTTTGATTATCATGAGTTTAAAAGAAGATGCCTTAAAATACCATAGCAAGGGTAGGCCCGGAAAAATTGCTGTGGTTCCAACCAAACCTACCAATACCAAAAGAGATCTGTCATTAGCCTATTCGCCAGGAGTTGCGGAGCCTTGTTTGGCCATTGCAGAAAATATTGATGATGTTTACAAGTATACTGCTAAGGGTAATTTGGTGGCGGTTATTAGCAATGGAACCGCTGTGCTTGGCTTAGGTGATATTGGTCCAGAGGCTTCCAAGCCAGTGATGGAGGGCAAGGGCGTGTTATTTAAAATATTTGCCGACATAGATGTATTCGATATTG
>JBIKKC010000031.1:0-15325 GCA_044360615.1 Bacteroidia bacterium
AAATCTCCCAAGCTTAATTCTCGCGTAACTAGGTGCTCCCTTACCCTTTCGTCTACTCCTTTGTAATGTCCACATAAAAATGCCAGTTTCTTTTTTGTGCTCAGCTCGTTGGCAATTTTTTGAGTAAAGGGTTCCCCATCCGGACTCATATAAATAACCTCGTCGAAGGTTTGTTTGTTTTTAAGCTGTTGCAAGCATAGGTCTATGGGTTCTATACTCATTACCATACCAGCTCCACCGCCAAACGGGTAATCGTCTACATTTTTATGTTTAGAGCGCGAGTAATCTCTAATATTATGAAGTTGTATAGACACCAAACCTCTTTCTTTGGCTCTTTTTAGAATAGATTCTGAAAAAGGTCCTTCAAATATTTGCGGAAGTAAAGTTAAAACATCAATTTGCATGCAAGTGCAAAGTAAAACCAATTTTTGAAAGGTCTATGAAAAAGCAATTATGTTATGTCTTATTAATGGTATTTGTTCAAACCGCAATAGGCCAAGAAAAACCCAAACCCGTAAAGTACAATGCCTTTGGCATGGGTTTTGACCTATACGAGCCTTTGATGGCAGGAGGAAATCATGTTAGCTATCGCAAATTTGGCTTTGGTATAGGCTGGCGATTTGGAATAACGAATTTGGAAATGAAAAAGCTAGAATCCAATGCCATCCCATACGATACCGCAGTTGCCTATGGAATTTTAACTGGTAAAAATAAATCGGCTTACGCTTATGGAGCCACCTTTAATTTCGTTTATCCAATTACGCCTAAAATACCGATTTACCTCGGTTTAGGAGTAGTAAGATATCGTGAAATTGCTGAGGTTCAACCTCCTTTTAATAACCCAGGAGAAACCATTTATATTACAGATATTTATAAGACTAAATTTAAACCCAATTTTCAGGTTGGTGTTTTCTTACCCTTGTTTGATGAAGTAGTTTTGAACCTAGCGTACGATTACCTTCCTAGAACCGTGTTTGTTGGTATTGCTATCTCTGGCCCGTTTAATTATGAGGATATTGATAGTTATTGAGAAGTATGAACTATAAAGTATGAAGTATGAACTATAAAGTATGAACTATGCTTGCCCGACGGAGCTTTAGCGGAGGCGGGAAGTATGAGGAAGAAACAAATAAACCTTACTTCAACTGCTCACTTAAAGCGGTTTTGGCTTTGGTGTTATTTGGGTCGAGTTCTAATACTTTTTGGTAATAGGTTTTTGCCTCTGGTTTCATTTTCTTGTTTAAGTAATAGAAACCTAAATAATCGTAAGCATTAATTAAACCTGCCTTGTTTTTCATTTTTAATGAAGTCTCAAATTTCTCTGGATCTGCAGTTAACAAGGAAATATACTTCTCATAATATTGTTTAGGTAAATCGGTTTTAAAATCTGGGTCCATAGAAACATTGGCATTACCTCTCCATAAATAAGCATCTGGGTAATCTGCTTTCATCTCAGAAACCTTTGCAAAGGCAGAATCTGCCTTGGTATATTGTTTTGCAAAATAAGCTGCCTTGCCATACAAGAAAAAGTCTGCCGCGTTAACCTTTTTTGCCTTACCCATATAGATTTCATAATTAACAACAGCAGAATCAAACTTCCTCATTTTGTTGTATAATTTAGCCATATCTACATATAAATCTGCATTGTAAGGATTCATCTCCATAGCCTTTTTAATGTTCTGTATAGCCAAAGAATCTTTACCTCCCACCTTGGCTTGTAGCTTGGCTAAGTATTCAAAATCTGTTACGGTATATTTTTTCTCCTCTGTTTTAGATAAATAAAATTCTAAAGAAGCCAATCCGCTTTTAGCTAACTCCACATCTGGTTTGGTTTCTGTAACTTCACAAATAGAAAACCCTCTTAATCGGTAAAGCAACAAATTCTCTTTGTCTATCTTTTGTATCTCATTTATTTTTTCTAAGGCTTCTGCATATTCTTGACTCAAGAATAAAATTCTAGCAAATCGAATTTGGTTAGAGATACTTGGTTCAGAATTTTTCAGATAAGTAGCATAGGCATTTTTTGCACTTTCAAATTTGCGTTGGGCATAGTAAACTTCAGCTTGCATTTTCCAAGCTGGAGCGTAGTTAGGGTCCTTGTCAAAGGCTCGGTTCAAATCTGTTTGTGCAGTTTCAAAATTCTTCACACGCTTCCATATTTCCGAAACGCGGGTATACGCTTTTGGATTTTTAGGATCTATGGCAATAGCTCTTTCATAAAAAGTAGCGGCGGTTCCACCATCATTCTTTTCCAAAAAAACATCTCCGGCCGCTACTAATAAATTGTAGTTTTTCTTATCTTGTTCGTAACCCATTACTACCAATTTCTCTGCTTCTTCAATCATTTTTGTAGTAGCATTATTTACCATACTTCCAGAAACAATAGTTATGGCTCTTATGTCTGTAACCAAACCAGCCCTAGATTTGCTAAACGATAAAGCTTTATCAAAAAATTCTTTGGCTTTAATTTTATCTTCTAAAAACAATTGTAACTCTCCTAAACCAGCATAATTGGCCGGATTAGCAGGTTCAACACTAACTCCTTGCTTATAGCAAATTTCAGCAGAGTCTAGGTTCAACAAGTACATACTGGTTTGACCCAAGTAGTACCAGTAATTGCCATTGTTCGGTTCCTTTACCACCAATACTCTAAAAACAGTTCTTGCTGCTTCATACTTTTCAAAATCTAAATCACGTAAGCCTTGCTCTAAACTTTGAGCAAATGCGGTAAACGACAAACAAGCCGCAAAAATTAAACTAACAATACTTCTTTTCATTTCTATTCACTTAGGTTTATAGTTCGTATACTACTTCTTTGAGGAACCAGTCCTCCTTTTAAAATTATTTTCTGTCCGGGTTCACTTTCCATAAAGCTGGCAAAGCCTGTGCCAAGTCCTGCGCGCAACTCTCTGCTTACCGCTAAAATGGGGCGCCAGTAAGGATATTGTTTCAGAGCAATATTACCTTGTATAGGTTTATTGGTAATTCCAGCAACACGCATTAATATGGGCTGCACCTCTGCCACTTTAACTTTGTCTAAGAAGTACTTAGACTGCTTGTCATCTAAATCGCTTATCCAACTTACGCCAATAATACCAATAGCATTTTTATTCTTTTCAACGTAATCTAGCACCTCTGGGTTAGACTTTAAGGCAAAACAATTCTTTCCTAATTTTGACCCTTTTAAGACAGAGTCTTCTAAAAGCCTTACTGCCCCAGACCTGGCATGGTCGAATACAATTTGGATATTTCCTAACTTATTTGAGGCAGAAACTTGATTCCATTGGGTAATTTCTCCACTCAATAATTTTCTAATTTGTTCTAGGCTAAAACTAGTATCGGTATTGGCGGGGTTTAAGATAAATCCAACCGCATCGTAACCCAATTTATGAAAATGCGAGGTAATATTTTTCTGTGCTTTTAGGGCTTCCTTTTCAGTAGTATTCAAATCGCGGGTAACAATGGCCAAGCGTGCACTATCTGCAAGCAGGTATTGAATGGCATCATACTCACTCAAATAAACCACATTAATTTTAGCTTCGGGGTAAAGCGATTCAAAAACGGCTTCTTCGGCTTCGATGATAGGCTGTAGACTTTCGTCGCAAGCAATAGTAATTTCACCAGAAGTGGTGGTATCTAATTTCTCTGAGCTTTGGTTTGAACCACAAGCAGCAAAAAATAAAAGTAATCCTAGGATTTTAAGGCGCGCCATAATCTAAATATTCCGTACAATATTAATAAAGAACTTGCACCAATTTTAGCCCAGGCATCCATATCTGGGATAATAGGAAAAAAATAAAAGGCAAGCCCTATTAACATATAAAAAGTTCCCATAATCAAGCTAAAATACTTGAATATTCCGGCCACTTTTTGCGAACGCTCTTCTCTTATCTCATCCAATTTATCTGTCATAACCTATAGTATAAAAAAAGCCTGAACCTACTCTAGCGATTTAAAAATCATAAGAAATAGGTTCAGGCCTTAATGTATTAATTTAATTGGAAGCGAATAGGTAAGGTATATTTTACAATTACCGGTTTACCATTTTGCTTTCCTGGTGTCCAAGCTGGCATAGATTTTACAACGCGAATTGCTTCTTCATCACAACCCCATCCTAGCTTTTTACCTGCAGATTCTATATTAGAAATCTTTCCATCTTTATCTACCACGAAAGTAAGAACTACCTTACCTTCTATACTGTTTTCACGCGCAAGTGGCGGGTATTGAATATTCTTGCCAAGGTAACGGTAAAGTTCTTCCACACCTCCTGGAAAATCAGGCATCTGCTCGGCAAAAGTTAAAATTTCTGCCTCTCCATCTCCTTCTCCACCATCAGTTAAAGAAGCATCCACACCGTTAGGATCGCCTTCTACCGTAGTGGTACCAGCATCCTTATCCTTCATTTCTTCCTGAATCGGTGGTGGTTCATCATCTGGCACATCCTCATCAGGTTTAATTTCTGGTGGCGTAAACTTAACCGTACTTTTTAAAGGCGGCGGTGGTTCTGCCGGAGGCGGCGGTGGTGGCTCGTTTTTATCAATTGGAGGTGGCTCTTCAAGGGTGGTAACGTCATCTACTTTTAACACATTTTCTTTTGGTAATTTCGATTCAATGTAATTTAAAATTACTGGCGCAGAAACGCTGGCAGTAAAAAGTACGATGGCAAACACAATTCCTTTAATGGTGTATTCGTCGCCTTTTTTACGCAACACAAAAGCACCATAGGCTTGGTTTCTACCTGCAAAAATCAGGTCTACCCATTTACCGTTAAATATATCTGTTTTTGATGCCATGCTTAGTTGGGATTAATAGCCATTGCTGTTTTAATCAATTCTTGCTCAACAGGCGTAATGTCTACAATAGCATAACGGCCAATATTGGTAATGAGCATTTCATCTAGGATATCTACCAGGTTTTTATATTTGGCTTTATCGTCTGCCTTAATTACTACAATTAATGCATCCTTATTGGCCTTAATACCTGCAATCCTTTTCTTCATTTCGTCCTCAGGAATCTGATTATTTTTAAACATTTCCTTAAGAATTGGAATAGAGTCGTAGTTGTTATTATTAGCCTTGTTAAGTAATTCTCTATTCTTACTTAATAAAGTTTCGCGAATACCGCCCTTACTAAAGTCGGTAATTACAGGAGTTTCTGGTTCACCTGTCTTTTCGTTTATAAAATAATAAACAATTTTATCGTTTTCTGCGAGTAATAGCGTAATCGCTTGAGAAGCTTTAACCTTTTGCTTCTCTTCTTCGGTTACTTCTTTTACAGGCATGTTAATTTCCATTGTTTTGGGCTTATTCATGGAAGTGGTTAACATAAAAAAGGTAATGAGCAAGAAACCTAAGTCTACCATGGGCGTAAAATCCACCCTTGTCGACATTTTCTTACTTTTTGGTTTACCGCCTTTTTTATGGCCACCCCCTCCGCCGCCTTCAATTTCTGCCATGTTATCTCCTATTTCTCAACCGCTTCGGTTGTCATATTGGTAATAAAATTAAACCTATTAACCTTCTTATCTTGTAAGGTGGCAATTACTTGCTTCACTACAGGGAAGTTGGCATTCTGGTCGCCTTTAATAGCTACACGTACCTGATTGTTGGTTAAACGTGATTGCCAAATCCAGTCGGCCAGTTCGTTATTGGTAGAATCGCAAGGAATACCCTTTTGTTGGAACTTTGCTCTTTCTTCTACCCTTGTATTTACTAATGCTCTTAGCTCGCCAAATGGTACCCCAAAGCTCGACATTAACGAGAAGTTTTTCACTTCTTCAGGGGTAAAGTTTACTCCTTTTAATGCGCACATTTTTTGAATTAACTCAGCTTTATATTGCTGACCTTCCATGGCAAAGAACACTCTTCCATCATCACTAATGGTGATGGTCATGATATCTGTTTCTGGCAAGGGCACCTCTGCAACAGAAGAAGGTGCGTTAACGGTTACCGGTTCATCAGGCTTAAACTGAGTGGCAAGCATAAAGAACGTAAGTAGCAAGAAGGCCACATCCGTCATGGCCGTCATATCTACCGTTGTACTTTTGCGTGGAACTTTTACTTTAGACATTTTGCTATTGTATTATTGAACCTGATAATAATTACCCTAAGGTAACTATTATTTATGCTTTGCAGCAAAATTTTGAATAATGCTATAACCAGCTTCATCAATAGTAAACGTAATTTTATCAATCTTAGTGGTAAATACGTTATACATAATGATAGCAACAGCAGAGTTAGCAATACCTAAGGCTGTATTGATAAGCGCCTCAGAGATACCATTTGCTAATCCTACTGAATCTGGAGCACCACCAGTACCTAAAGCCGAGAAAGCTTTAATCATACCTAATACGGTTCCTAAAAGTGCAATAAGCGTTGAAACCGAAGCCATAGTAGCAATTACTACCAAGTTCTTCTCAAGCATTGGCAACTCTAAAGTAGTAGCTTCTTCTAATTCTTTTTGAATGGCTAATACCTTTTGATCTTTGTCCAAGCCTTCAGCAGTTTCCATTGATTTGTATTTTAAAAGGGCTGCTCTTACCACATTAGCAACAGAACCTTGTTGCTTATCGCATTCTGCAAGGGCGCTATCTACATTGTTGTTGTTTAAGTGATTGATTACCCCACGTACAAACTTCTCTCCATCTCCTTTTCCTTGTGCTTTAGCAATGGTAAGAAAACGCTCTACAGAGAAAGTAATACTCATTAATACAAGAGATAAAAGGATAGGTACAATAAAACCACCTTTGTAAACTAAACCTAATACATGTCCAACACCTTCTTCAACTGGGTGGTTTTTTGGATCGCCACCTTGGAAGTTAGATGAATTACCCAATACGAAAATGTAAATCAAAATACCTGTTAATACCAGGATAGGAATAGCGAAAGCGGCAAAATTCTTTTTTAATGCACTTTCTTGATGAGGTGTAGCTACCTTGTTCATGTTTTTATAAAGTTTAAATTGTTAGATTGATACAAAAAAAGTCAATATTTAGGAATAAGCAAGTTGTATGACATATTAAATTTAAGTTATCCATTACTTTGCTTTGATAGTTAAACGGAGAACTTGACTAAAAAATACTTAGAATTGGGGAAGGGTAAATTCCTAATAGTAAACTAAGTGCCAAACAAACCAATAATACCAGGGCAAAAGTAAAAGGAAGGGTAATTTTCTCTTCGTTTCCTGGTTTTCCATACATGGCCACAATTACCTTAAAGTAATAATAAACCCCTATTATTGAGTTAATTATAGCAATTAGGGTAGTATAAAAGAAACCCGCTTGTAAAGATTCTGTAAAGATGTAGTATTTACCCAAAAATCCGGCAAAAGGTGGTATTCCAGCCAAACCTAACATGGCCATGCTAAGGGCAGCCGCTAACAATGGATTCTTTTTTCCTAAGCCATTAAATGCATTGATATTCTCTGATTTCATGGTAGAAAAAACTGGAATAGCAATGGCAAATGCAGCAATTGTGCTTAAAACATAGGCCAAACTATAGAACAACAAGGCACTAACTGGTTGTTGTTCAGCACTAAGCAAAATTAGCATAAGATAACCTGCATGTGATATTCCCGAATATGCCAATAGTCGTTTAAAATTATCTTGCCCTAAAGCCATTAAATTACCCACAAAAAGGGTAGCAATAGCTGCAATATTTAGGATTAAACCCGTTTTGGCTGCGGTATAATAAAATACAACGCTAAGTAATTTGTAGAAGGCAGCAAAACCTGCTACTTTTACAAGAGTGCTCATAAAGGCTGTAACTAAGGCTGGAGAACCTTCGTAAACATCTGGAGCCCAAAAATGAAAAGGAGCAGCAGAAACTTTAAAAAGCATGGCAAAAACTACTAATACCATACCCGTATAGAAAAGAGGCGAAATATTGCCTTGATTGGCCGCGGTATATTCTGCTATTTTATAAATATTAAAGCTACCACTGGTTCCAAAAATGAGGGCAATACCAAAAAGCAGAAAAGCTGAGGCAAAAGAACCCATTAGAAAATATTTGAAGCCAGCTTCATTAGAACGAATATCGAAACGCTTGCTGCCAGCCATTATGTAAAGGGCTATAGATAAAGTTTCTATTCCTAAAAACAACATAGTTAGGTTGGCAAAAGAAAGCATCATAAGCGCCCCAACCAAGATAAAGGTAATAATGGCCATAAAATCGCTGATATGGTTCTGGTCGTTTTGGTAAAAATCACTTGCCATAATTAGAACCAATAAGGTAGTAAAAATGGCCAAGGCACCAAAACCTACAGAGAAATTATCAACCCTAAGCATGTCGTTAAAATAAGATTGGTTCTGATTCCAATCCATAAGGTTCAAACCAAAAATGACTGCTAAGCCTAAAACCAATACAGGAGCAATCCATTTTCTAAGATTTAGGATTTCTGCCAACATGCAAAAAAATCCTAATACAGAAGTATAAATGATAGTATTCACGTTTGCTAGGTTAAGGTGTTAAAGTTTTTAAAACAGGTTCAGTTAATTCAAAAATAGGTTCAGGATAAATACCTAAAGCAAAAATAAGAACCCCAATTATGCCAAGCACTAATTGCTCATTCCATTTTAAATCTTCGAATTGCATTTTCTCCATAAGGGGTTCGCCCAACATTACCTTCTGGTACATTCTTAGCATATATACGGCACCTAAAATAATGGTAAGTGCCGCAAAAACACTTAACCAGGTATTGTAAGCATACACACTGTATAAAAGCATAAACTCACCCACAAAACCATTGGTTAAAGGCAATGCCACAGATCCTAAAACTACAATTAAAAACCACGCTGCAAATCTTGGAGCCAGGGTTCTAATGCCGCCAATTCCTTCTACTTGATTGCTGCCTGTACGGTTCATGATAATATCTGCGCAGAAGAACAAACCAATTACATTAATACCATGCGCTAACATTTGTGCTAAACTACCTTGAAGTCCTACTCTGCTCATAGTAAAAATACCGGCACTTATTAAGCCTACGTGGGCAATGGATGAGTAGGCCAACAGTTTTTTAATATCGCGTTGCATAATAGCAATGATAGAGGCATACACAACCCCAATAACACTTAAGGTAATAGCTACATATTGCCATTCTTTAAAACCATCTGGTACAATTGGCATTAACCAGCGAATCAAACTATAGGTTCCCATCTTAAGCATAATACCCGATAACAACATGGTTCCCTGTGTTGGTGCAGTTTTATAGGTATCTGGCTGCCAGGTATGAAAAGGTACTATTGGAATTTTTATGGCAAAAGCAGCAAACAACATCCAAAAAATCCAGCTTTGATCGCATTTGCAAATTGGATTGCTGCGCAAGGTTTCCCAATCTAAAGAGTGCAAAGGCGAAACCGTATACAAATAGATAAACCCAAATAGCATCAGTAAACTACCTGCTAAGGTGTAAATAAAGAATTTTAAAGTAACTTGAGCTCTACCTTCGCCGCCCCAATTAAAGGCAATGAAGTAAATAGGTATAAGCGCCAACTCCCAAAAAATATAATAGGCAAAGGCATCAAATGATATAAATACACCATTTAAAGCCATTTGCATCAATAGCATTAAACTGTAAAAAATATTTGCTCTTTCTGTATATCTATTAAAGCCTGCAAGCACAATTAAGGGAAGCAATAAGTTAGTTAAAATTACCATTAACATACTTATGCCATCCATAGATAAGTGCGCCATCAAATTGGGCTTAACCGCTATTTGGTAACTAAACTCAAATGGGGCTGCACCCAGAGCCATAAATTGATTATAAGCATAGATAGTAAAAAGCAATTGCATTAAAGTACCTGCAAGTGCCACCATTCTGCTGGTGCTACCTTTGGTAAACCATACTAGCAACGCAAAGGCTAGCGGAATAATTAATAAAAGTATATTTAGCATTACAGTACCAATTGTATTAAAAGTAAAACCATCATGCCAATTACCATGGCAAAAATATAAAAGCCCGTATTTCCGGTTTGAACCAAACGCATTGTTCTACCTGTAAAACCTACAAACCAAGCCGAAGCATTTACCAATAAATCAACTATTAACTTGTCTACTACTACATGTAGTAAATCACTTAATACCCCTATTGGCTTAACAATTACCTTATCGTAAATTTCGTCGATATAAAACTTATTGTAAACCACTTTTGCAAAGCCTGTGGTTTCTTCATCGCTTTCTGGAACTTGTTTTTTACTTATATAAAATACATAAGCAATTATTATGCTCGTAATTGCTAGTGCAGTGGCTAGTCCCATTAGCAGCCATTCTGTGCTATGGTCTAAATGGTGCGCCTCTCCCATTAAACCTTTAGAGGTTTCTACCACCGGCCCTAAAAAGGTATTGAACCAATGTGGCATATGAAATACAGCAGGCATACCTAAAAACCCTGCTACCACAGAACAAATTGCCAATAGGCTTAGTGGCAACGTCATGGTCCATGGCGATTCGTGCAAATGGTGTTTTTCTTCCTCTGTGCCTCTAAAATTGGTAAAGAAAGTAAGAAAGAATAAACGAAACATATAAAATGCCGTTATCATAGAGCTTACACTTAACAATACCCAAACCAATTTATGGTGGAAAGCGGCCGCTAAAATTTCGTCTTTTGAAAAGAAGCCTGCAAATGGGAATATACCAGAAATAGCAAGCGTGGCAATTAAAAATGTAATGGCTGTAACGCGTATGTATTTCCATAAACCACCCATTCTTCTGATATCTTGTTCGCCACCCATTGCATGTATTACACTACCTGCGCCTAAGAACAACAAAGCTTTAAAGAATGCATGGGTAACCACATGAAACATGCCAGAGGTGTAAGCACCTAAACCTAACGCCGCAAACATTAAACCCAATTGCGAAACGGTTGAATAGGCCAATACTTTCTTAATATCGTTTTGTTTGATCCCTATAATAGCTGCAAATAAAGAGGTTGCCACCCCTACCCACATCACAATTTCTAGGGTAAAAGGTGCTAACGTATACAATATATTAGACCTTACTATCATGTAAATACCTGCAGTAACCATGGTTGCAGCATGGATAAGTGCTGAAACCGGAGTTGGGCCAGCCATGGCATCTGGCAACCAAGTGTACAAAGGAATTTGAGCACTTTTACCCATAGCACCAACAAATAACAATAGCGTGATGGCTACTAATAATGGGGCTCCTTTTTCCATACCTTCTGCAGAAGACGATACAGTGGCATAATCAAGGCCACCCATATAAAATAGCATAAAAAACATGCCTAATAAAAACCCTAAATCGCCAATGCGGTTCATCACAAAAGCCTTTTTAGCTGCATCATTATAAGCATCCTTTTTGAACCAAAAGCCAATTAATAAGTAAGAACATAAACCAACACCTTCCCAACCAATAAACATTACTAAATAGCTATTACCCATTACTAGCAAAAGCATAAAGAATATAAATAAATTGAGATAGGCGAAAAATCTGGTTAGGCCTTCATCATGACTCATATACCCAATAGAATAGAGATGTATGAGGAAACCAATACCGGTAACCACCAATAACATAATTAAACTTAAAGGGTCTATTAAAAAGCCAAAGTTTAGGCTTACGTTTTCCCAGCGCATCCAGGTAAACACATCAAAATCTAAAGATTGTTTATTACCCAATTCTTTAAATAGGTAAATAGAAATCACAAAGGAAACGAGGACCATTAAACTAGCAATCCAGGCTCCAGCCTGTTTTAAGTTTTTTCCAAAAAAGGAAAGTAACAAAAAGCCTAGCAATGGGAAAAGTGGAATTAATAGCGTAGGGCTTATTAAATGTATAGGTTTTATAAATTGCTCCATTATTTCTTAACCTTTTAATTTACTTAGTACATCAATATCTGTGCTACCCAAATTGCGGTAAATACTTACCAATAGGGCAAGACCTACAGCTACTTCTGCTGCTGCAACCACCATGGTAAAGAAAACAAAAACCTGCCCATCTGTATTGCCTGCATAGGCAGAGAAGCTAACCATTAATAGGTTAACAGAGTTTAGCATAATTTCGATGCACATTAAAATAATAATTGCATTTCTTCTCAATAAAACGCCAATAACGCCAATTGAGAACAGTAAGGTACTTAAAACCAAATACCAGCTTTGTGGGGCTGCTGTGCTCACTACTTCATTCATTAATGTTTCTCCTTTTTTGCTAAAACTACTGCTCCAATCATGGCCGAAATAAACAACACAGAGGTCATTTCGAATGGAAGCAAATAATCTGTAAATAATACCATACCTACTTTTTGTACAAACCCAGCATCACTGGCCTGGGGTGAAGCGTAAGCTCCCAATTGGGTAGAACGCATGGCTGCTAATAAAACCAAAAATAACATTCCGCCTGTTACAGTGGCAATGCCTTTGGTAAGCAAACTTTTGTGGGGTTCCGACTCTCTATTTAGGTTCAAGAGCATTACCGTAAATAGCATTAAAACCATAATTGCCCCTGCATATACTATAATATGCACAATGGCTAAAAACTGGGCGTTTAGCATTACATAGTGGCCTGCTATTGAAAAAAAACAGGCAATTAGCCACATCACACTATAAATGGGATTTTTAGAAAAAACCACCATAAGCGCGGTAACTACTGAAACTGCTGCTAAAAAATAAAATATTATCTCACTGGTCATTGTCAGGGTTAGCTTTAATAAGTTAATCTATATGGTAAGATTTTTTACGTTTAGAAACATCAATTCTATCGTCCATTTTCTCTACCAAAAGGTCTTTACCATAAACAAAAGTATCTCTGGCATATTCAGATGGTACAATTCTATCGGTAAGGTAAATGGCATCTTTTGGACAAGCCTCTTCGCAAAGTCCGCAGTAAATGCAACGCAACATATTTATTTCATACTTTGCTGCATACTTCTCTTCACGGTAAAGGTTTTCTTCTCCCTTTTTTCTCTCGGCAGCATCCATGGTAATGGCTTCTGCAGGGCAAGCCACTGCGCATAAACCGCAGGCAGTGCAGTTTTCTCTACCTTGTTCATCGCGCTTTAACACATGCATTCCCCTGTAAACGGGTGCAAATTCACGGGTAACTTCAGGATATCTTAAAGTTGCCTTCTTCTTAAAAAGGTGTTTTATAGTAATAGACAAACCACTTACAATGGCAGGTAAATAAAGTTTCTCCATGAAACTCATTTCCTTTTTTGTTACTACTTTAGATCGGTTAGTTAGTTGCATAAATTGATTTGGTTTCCAGGTTTATTTAGTTGCCAAAGAAGGTTATAGCGGCGCCAGTTAACAATACATTTATTATAGCCAATGGCATCAAAACTTGCCATCCTAGGCGCATCAATTGGTCGTAACGGAATCTTGGGATTGTCCAGCGTACCCACATAAAGAAAAAGATAAAGAACAATATCTTTCCAAATAATACCACAAAAGTTATTAAGCTCATTACATTCTGTGGTAAATGGTTCGACAAATACGCTATACCAGGGAAGTTATACCCTCCAAAAAACAAACAAGAGATGATTGCAGAAGAGATAAACATATTGATATATTCGGCAAACAAGAATAAACCTAGCTTCATAGAAGAATATTCTGTATGGTAGCCGCCAATTAATTCTGATTCAGATTCTGGTAAATCGAAGGGTGTTCTATTACATTCTGCAAATGCCGTTATCAAGAAAATGATGAATGCGATAGGTTGGTAAAACACATTCCAGTTCATTCCAGAAACATTGATAAAGCCGTATAATTTGCCTTCACCCTGACTTTCCACGATAGCGTTCAAACTTAAAGAACCATTGGTCATTAATAAAATAGCCACCACACTCATACCCATGGCTAATTCATAACTAATCATTTGGCTACTTGCTCTAATGGCTCCTAATAAGGCATATTTGTTATTAGACGACCAACCACCCAACATAATTCCATAAACACCTAAAGAAACAACACCCATAACATACAAAATTCCAATATTGATATCGGCCACTTGGAGGTTAAAGTTTTGGCCGCCAATGTTTACAGGTGTACCCCAAGGAATAACGGCAGAAGTCATAAGGGCCGTCATCATAAATAAACTTGGACCTAAAATGAACAAGAATTTATCTGAAACCGTAGGGATGATTTCCTCCTTTAAGAACATTTTTACGCCATCTGCAATAGGTTGTAACAAGCCAAAAGGCCCCGCTCTATCTGGCCCAATACGGTCTTGTAAAAAAGCCGCAACCTTTCTTTCGCCATAAGTTGCATAAGCTGCCAAACCAAGGCTAAGTAAAAAGATTAAAACAATTAAGATTACTTTAAATAAGATGATACTCATGCGCCTTCTCCTTCTATTAATGGTATAGGTTTAATATCATTCAATTTAAATTCTGAACCTTTTTTAAGCACTTGATAATGGTTGGCAGAAATAACAGAATGTCTATTTACATTGGTTGGTCCTTCAATGGTCCAATCGCTAGTTTGTTTTTTGTCGAACCTACAGGTATTGCAGATAAATTCCTCTACTTCACCCCACTGGTCTTTTCTTCCTGTTACTCTTAATACTTCTTCACCTTTGTACCAAAGGTTTACTTTACCTGAGCATTTCTCGCAATCTCTATGGGCATTTACAGGCTTGGTAAACCAAACCCTGCTTTTAAAGCGGAAAGTTTTATCTGTTAAGGCCCCCACAGGACAAACGTCAATTACATTTCCAGAGAAGTCGTTATCTATCACATTTTCTATATAGGTAGAAATCTCAGAATGGTCGCCACGATTCATTACCCCATGCACGCGGCCATCTGTAATTTGATCGGCCACTTTAACACAGCGGTAGCAAAGGATGCAACGCGTCATGTGCAATTGAATCTTTTCGCCAAGGCTAATTTTCTCAAAAGTTCTGCGTTCAAAATCTGTACGGGTTTTGGCTGAACCATGCTCATAGCCTAAATCTTGCAAGTGGCATTCACCAGCTTGATCGCAAATAGGGCAATCTAGAGGGTGGTTCAACAATAAAAACTCTACCACACCTTTTCTAGCCTCAATAACCTTAGGAGAAGTAAGATTACCAACTTCCATTCCATCCATTACATTGGTTCGGCAAGAAGCCACCAACTTTGGCATTGGACGAGGATCTTTCTCAGAACCTTTGGTTACTTCTACCAAACAAGTGCGGCAATAGCCACCACTGGTTTTTAGTTTAGAATAATAGCACATGGTTGGAGGCGCCACATCTGGGCCAATCATTCTTGCAGCCTGCAAAATGGTTGTACCATCTGGTACCTCTATTGTTTTTCCGTCTATTGTTACTTTAGCCATTTTCTTTCTTTTTGCTTAAGTATTGATTATGCGCTTTGCAATTGATTAACTGAATCGTAG
>JBIKKC010000172.1:0-5015 GCA_044360615.1 Bacteroidia bacterium
CGCGATTATGTAGTTTACTTCGAAAACCCTGAACTTGAGCGCAGGTATGGCATCAACAAAACAGATTACTATCCACTTAAAAATATCATGGCCTTCATCAATGATGATAAAGACCCTATGGGAACAGTGGCTACACAAGGTGGCGAATCTTTGCGCTACTTCCCAACTAAAAAGTTTAGCTTAATTATTGACAAGGATGCTTGCTTAAAAAATGGGGTGGTTCAACCAGAAGATGCTGCCATGATGGTAGATACCATTAAGTGGGAAATTGGCAACAATAACCTTATGAAAGCCGACTTAGTATTGTTAGATATCATTACTACCAATATCAATACACGCCCTATCTATTGGGCTATAACTACTGGTTCTGATGTGTATTTAAACCTTACCAACTATTTCCAATTAGAGGGTTTAACTTATCGTTTGGTGCCATTGGTTAGCAACGTACAACGCGATGGAACAACTGGTAGAATTAACAGCAATATTCTTTATAAAAACCTCATGGAGAAATTTAAGTGGGGCAATATGGAAGCTGAAGATACTTATTTGGATGAAACCATTTTACGCCAAACCAAGAATTTCAGAAATATCTTCTATCGCTTAAGTGAGCAATTAACTATGGAAGGTAGAAAAGATTCTGCCGTTAAAGCCATTGACTATTGCCTGCAAGTAATGCCAAATAACAAAGTTACTTACGATGTATTTGTGGTGCGTTTGGTAGAAGCTTACCACATGGCAGGTGCTACAGATAAGGCCAATAAACTTGCCGAAGAATTATTAGCTATCCACGAAGAAAAGGCTAAGTATTTTGCAGGCTTTAAGGCTAAGCGTAATTCTGTTCGCCAAGACTTTGATGACAATATGCAAATCATGAACTATATCTGGCAAGTAACCGATTTTAATAAGCAAACCAAATTAGCTGCCGATTTCCGTAAGCGCATAGACGCTATACAACCAGGTATGTAACATGAGAGAAAGCATCATTTATGGCGTACATGCAGTTAAAGAAGCTATTGATGCCGGAAAAGAGTTAATAAAAATACAGGTTCAAAAAGGCCTACAAAACCCTGCGCTCGACGAGCTACTTAAAACAGCTCGTGGGGCGCAGGTCTTGGTTCAATACGTACCCAGAGAAAAATTTTACGCCTTTAAAGATAAAAACCACCAAGGCGTGGTTGCCTATATCTCTCCCATAACTTACCATAGCTTAGAACAAATAGTACCGAGCATTTTCGAAAGTGGAGAAACCCCTTTTATTTTAATCCTAGATAAGGTAACAGACGTAAGAAACTTGGGAGCCATAGCCAGAACAGCGCTTTGCGCAGGTGTGCATGCCCTTGTAATACCGCAAACAGATGCGGCTCCTGTAAATGATGATGCCATGAAAACTTCTGCTGGTGCCTTACACAGCCTACCTGTTTGTAGAGAAAAACACCTTAAAACTACCTTAGAATACTTAAACCAATCTGGGTTTACTACTGTAGCTTGCTCAGAAAAAGCAAAAGATAGCATTAGCCAAACAGACCTCACCGGACCCCTTGCCATAGTGATGGGTAGCGAGGAAACAGGAATAAGTCCGGAGTTGTTAAAAAAATGCACCTTCCTAGCCCAAATACCAATGAACAAAGGGGTAAGCTCGCTCAATGTGTCTGTAGCAGCGGGCATTATTTTGTACGAAGCTCTAATGCAGAGGAGCTAGTAAAGTAACCTAAATTTAAGGGTTTCTGCGGTGGTCTTTAAACTCAATTCTTAAGGAACTTCTGCACAATCATGCCCTTTTCTGTTTGGGCATATAGCACATACAAACCATAACCTAAATTGCTTACATCAATGCTATTTTGCATTAATCCACCTTCCATAGCCAGTCGGCCGCTAAGGTCGTAAATCTTAAATTGATCTGGGTTTGCACCTTCTATCCAAAGGGTACTTTGCGCTGGCACCGGGTATAATCTATAATCATGAAAACTCAATCTAGGTAAGCCTACACCAGATCCATCGTAATCTATTACCACGCGCATTTCTTGTTGTCCGTTTAATAAATTTGCGGCAGTTACACCTTGCAAACCTTCTAAACGAATAATAAAATCTTTCTTTCCCCAAAAAGTAGAATTGATGGTAAAATTATAAGGCAACTTCTTGCGGTTAGAAGAATCAAAAATATTGGTTCCAACGGGGAACACCCATTTGGTAGTAGGAAAATTAAAGTCGGTACCGTTTTTGGCACTACCATCTATGGCAAACACATCTGCTCCTACCACAAACTGCAAAGGCTGGTTTTTATCCGGCCAAACAAGCAGCAAACAAGCCGCATTTGGATCTTGCACATTCCAATTGTCATAACCTTGTTGAGCAAAGCCAAATCTAGTTTGAGCACCAGCAGCAAATACCATTAAAATAGCAACAGTAGCAAGTATAATTTTCTTCATAACAATAGTTTATTCGTTAAGGTTCACCTTATTCAGGATTACAAGTTTAACAAATTATTTGATTCAAAAAAAGCATTTAAGGTTGCATGCCCAATTTTTATTCTTCTTGAACCTAAAAAAACCTGTTAATTATTGATAGCAACTATCACTGGCTCGTAATCTTCACTGGAGGAATTGTTAATCCAAATTTCCCCATTGCCAAGCATTATTCCTCTGTAATTCACAAACATATTGCAAACACAAAGGGATTTAAGCTTCTCCTTATAGGCTGGATGGAAGATTTGGTCGAAATTGGCTATCAATTGCTTATTATCTTTAATGGTAATAGGCTTTTTGCCACCTAGTGTAGTAGAAAGAGGATAAACCAAGAAAGAAGCTATCCATTCCTTATCCCCATTTAGAATAGCTGTTATAACTTGTTTCATAAATCCTTCATAGAACTCATCTTCTCCATATAAATCAGCGTAACGCTTGTAAGGATCACCGCCACAAATACTCTTTAAAGCCAACTTAAACGCTACTGCATTTGCGCCCGTGTTTTCAGCCCAAGTTCCGGCTAAACCCTCTGCACTATTAGAAACAAACTTTCCTTCAAAACGGCCAAATGGCTCAACCCCCAATTGCTCCTCAAGCATTAGCGTATTGCCACTTATGGTACCCGACAGTTTAATTTTGGTATCATTGTCTTTAAAACAATACGTCCCAATTGCATTCCCTTCTGCATCGGTGTATACAGACAATTGAATTTCTTTATTGCCCAAAGTCCCTTCAAAATCATTCCACCTATCGGGTTCTAATATATTTTTGCTTGTTGCAAGCGTTTCTGTTATTGTATCAGCAGCAAGCTCCGTTGGCGCTATGGTGTCTTTAGCATCCGAATTTTTATTCTCCGTATTATTTTCATTACAAGAGAGCAGCAGCAAGCCTAAAATTAAAAAAGACAATTTGTGCATATTCATATTAGGATTTTTTTTTATCAAATATAGGAATTACTAAAGCAATCTGTTTTTTGATATAATATAAGAAAGTTTATTTCAACAAAACCCTACTTCACCACCACCAACTTCTGACCAATATACACTTGGTCGTCGCTGAGGTTATTGGTAGCCTTTATATCGCCTACGCTTAAGCCATAAGATTTGGCTATGCTAAAAAGGGTTTCACCTTGGCGCACCACATGCACACCTGGCGTGCTCTGTGGCTCTTTGGTATCTGCACTGCTAATTGCTGGATTAATAATCAATCGCTGACCAACCTCAATTCTATCGTCTTGTAGTAGGTTCAAATACATAATAGCATCTACCCTTACCCCATATTTTTTGCCTATACCATAAAGTGTCTCACCTGCTTGAACCGTGTGAAAAAAGCTTAAGTTTTCTTTAAACTCATGAAGGGTGTCTATCTCTTGAACAGATTCTACAGGCTTCTGTGTTTCTAGGTTCAACACTGGGCTTTCATAAACTTTAGTATTGTACGTAGTATCCTGTTTTAAAGGTTCAAGAACGGCCATAGTATCTTTTACAATCACTGCATTTAAAATATTGGCGTCCGCAAATTTAGGTGCTACATCGCGTTTGTTTCTTAGGTAAATGGTTTCTCCAGCAGCTGGCTCTTGGCCCGGTACCATAAGGTTACGCTCTATTAATTTATCTAGCTTAATAGCATAACGCTGACTCACCCAATGCATGGTTTGACCATGAGCAACCACATGGAAAAGGCTATCTGTTTTAAGCTTTTTAGCTTTTAGATATACGGTATCTCCTTCGTGGCATGCCGCATCTTTTTTTAAGTCGTTGTTTCTATAAATTTGATACACTTTTAAATCATAATCCATGGCAATTTGTGCATAGCTCTCATTAGGTTTGGCAATAATGCCGGGTACTCCGTTATTTAAAATTTCTTTGCCATAACTCTTTACAATTTCTGCCTTGTCTTCCTTTAATTCTCGGTCTTCCTCTTCACTTAATTTCACCCCATCAAAACGGTTCAACTTATGGCGTTCAATAAAAGTAATTAACAGTTCGCCATACTGAGGATTAGTTGCATAACCTGCCTTTTTTAACCCATGTGCCCAAGATTTGTAATCGGTTCTATCTAAATCAAACAGAAAGGCATAACGGGTATTGTTCATTAAAAAATCCGAATGATCTCTATAACTATCAATGGCTGCATCATACTTTCTAAAACATTCCTGAGGTGCATCATCGTCTTCATATAGCGTTTTGCCCGTCCATGTTTTTTTGCATTTAATGCCAAAATGATTGTTGGCTTCTACCGCTAAGCGGCTGTTTCCATTGCCACTCTCTAAGATTCCTTGCGCCAATGTAATACTTGCTGGTATTTTGCTTCTATACATTTCATCAACAGCAATGGCGCTATATTTTTCAATGTATTGTTCAACTGTTTGCTTTGGCGCAGCTGGCGCTTTCACAACTAAGGTATCGGTTTGAGCCAACATTGCTGCAGGAAATAAGCAGCACAACAAAATCAATAATTTTACTTTTATCACAGTAAACAAAAATAAAAGGTTTAGCCATCTTCTCATTTCCTGTTTCTAACAAAATAAAGGGGTTGTATAGTTTAGTAAGC
>JBIKKC010000173.1:0-5004 GCA_044360615.1 Bacteroidia bacterium
TACAAACAATATTGATACCATCTGTTACATTATGGGTTAGGGCAATTTCATTTTCATCTGCACCTACAAACTTTCCAATTTTTGCTGCAGCACTTTCCCAACCTCCATAATTTCCATACATATCTCCATCGAGCATTCCTTTTCTAACAGCTTCAATTACAGGGTATGGCGAGGGTCCCATGGTTCCATTGTTTAGATAGGCCCAATCTTTTTGCAAGGGAAACTGCTGCCGTATCATTTTCCAATAGTTTTCGTCTTCAACCGAAGCTGGATAATTGGGCAAAGGTGCTAGTTCCAAATTCTCTGAAAAAACAGTCAAAGGGCTAGCCATTCCTCCAATTACAGCGGCTCCTCCTTGCAATAAAAAGCGTCTTCTATTGTGTTTCATAGGATTAATTTGAGGGTTCAAGATAACAAAATTTCTGAATTGATGCCCTATGCCATAACTTCGCCCTCGCTTTAACTAGGTTAATGAAAGAAAAATATACAGTAGTTGGCATAATGAGCGGCACTTCGATGGATGGAACCGACCTTGCCTGCTGCGAGTTTGAATGGAAAGAGGGGGCCTGGAAATATCAGATATTGGCTGGTACTACCATTCCTTACAATGAACAATGGCGTGTAAGAATCTCCCAACTGCCGCAGCAAAATGCCGAAAATTATCATAAAACACATGTCTTTTATGGAAGGTATTTAGGAATTTTAGTCCGTGATTTTTTAAGAGAACTTCAACTTCCTTGCGATTTTATTGCCTCTCATGGTCACACCATTTTTCATAGACCAGATTTAGCGTATACAGCCCAAATTGGGGAGGGTGCTTCTATACAAGCGCTAAGTGGTTTACCTGTTGTTTGCGATTTTAGAAGTACAGATTTAGCTTTACATGGGCAAGGTGCTCCCTTAGTACCTATTGGCGATCAATTGCTTTTTAAAGATTATGAGGCTTGCTTAAATTTAGGTGGTATTTGCAATATTTCTTACCAACAAGAGGGTAAAACGGTTGCCTTTGATATTGCACCTTGCAATATTGTACTCAATAGAATTGCCCGTTGGATGGGTGAAACTTTTGATAAGGATGGTGAAATTGCAGCAAGCGCATCTGTGGATGTAGAATTATTGGCGGAACTAAATGAATTGCCCTACTACAGTTATCAGGGTTCAAAATCTTTAGGCAGAGAATGGATTAATGAAGAGTTTTGGCCAATTGTTAAAATGTATCAAGATATTTCTGAGGCAGAAAAAATGGCCACATTAAATGATCACATTGCTAGGCAAATTGCTAAGGTTGTGAATGATGCAGGGTTAAGGAATATTTTGGTTACTGGCGGTGGGGCATTTAACACTACACTTTTAAATAACCTTAAAAAATATACAACAGCTACTATAGTAATACCCGAATCTAATTTAGTTAATTATAAGGAGGCGCTTATTTTTGCCTTTTTAGGGGTGCTTAGAGTTCGAAATGAAATCAATGTTTTAAAAAGCGTTACCGGTTCAAGGCAAAACCATGTTGCGGGCGCTTTATATGGAAATTTTAGTTTACTTATTTAATTAGAAAAGAAATGCAATTACAAAAACTCATTAAGAAGTATGAGGAAAAACAACCAGAGATTGTTTTTGAATGGAAAGATAGTGAAACCGAAGCTGAAGGATGGATAGTAATTAACTCGCTTCGCGGTGGCGCTGCTGGCGGTGGAACGCGCATGCGCAAAGGGTTAAATAAACATGAAGTTACCTCTTTGGCAAAAACCATGGAGATAAAATTTACCGTTGCAGGTCCTGCAATTGGTGGGGCAAAATCGGGTATCAATTTCGACCCAGCAGATCCTAGGAAAAAGGGAGTATTAGAGCGCTGGTATAAAGCGGTTCATCCTATTTTGAAAGCGTATTATGGCACTGGTGGAGATTTAAATGTAGACGAAATTCATGAGGTGATTCCTATTACAGAAAAGAATGGTTTAATGCACCCACAAGAAGGTGTAGTAAATGGTTTTTATATGGCCGAACCTAGCAGTAAGGAGGCTAGAATAAACAATTTGAAAGTAGGTGTTTCTAAAGTGATTGAAGACACAAGATTTGTTCCCGAATTAGATAGAAACCTATTGGTGGCAGATATGGTTACTGGTTTTGGGGTGGCAGAAGCTGTTCGCCATTATTACAGTATTTGGGGTGGAAATGTAAATTATAAGCGTGCTATTATTCAAGGTTGGGGTAATGTGGGTGCTGCTGCTGCCTATTATTTAAGCCTTTATGGAGTAATGATAGTGGGTATCATAGACAGAAATGGTGGCTTACTTAAGCCAACTGGATTTAGCAAAGAAGAAATTAAAGACCTGTTCTTAACCAAACAAGGAAATACTTTGGTTCACCCAGATATGATGAGCTACGAAGAAATTAGTGAGAAAATTTGGGAAGTAGGTGCCGAAATATTTATCCCTGCTGCTGCCTCTAGATTGGTTACCAAAGAGCAGATAGATAAAATGATAGACAATGATTTGGAGGTAATTTCTTGCGGTGCCAATGTGCCTTTTGCCGACCAAGAAATTTTCTTGGGGCCAATTGCAAATTATACCGACGATCATGTGGCTATTATTCCAGATTATATTGCAAACTGCGGCATGGCCAGGGTGTTTGCCTATTGCATGCATAACGAAGTGGTTGATTTAAGTGATGAAGCCATTTTTAAAGATACTTCCAAAACCATTTGGCAGGCCATGATGCGCTTACATCAGTTTAACCCTAAGCATAAGGGGCTTCTAAAAAAAGGACTAGAAATGGCCTTGATTAGTTTGGTTTAATTACGTAAAAAGCAGCTTATGGATTGGCAAGTTTTAAATGAAATGTTTCTAGGAAATAGCCTACGCAATTGGATAGTATGCGGAGGTGTTTTACTGTTTACCCTCTTGTTCAATCATTTGTTGGCTAAATTACTTTCGAAAGGTTCTTTTCGATTTTTCAAGAGGTTTTCAGATAGAAGATTTCATACAGTTTTCACTGAAATATTGCATAAGCCTTTTGTGCAACTTATTAATTTACTAGCGTTGTACCTTGCCTTTCAACACCTGCGTTTCCCAGAAAGTTGGAATATGGCAGTGGTAAGCGAGTTTGGCGTAAAATGGATTATAAATGTATTGTATACCATTTTGTTAATTTTCGCATTCTCTAACCTTTTTTTAAAAGGAGTAGAATTTTGGGAATACGTAATTCATCACCAAGAGGAAGCTACAATAAGCCCAGATTTAGCCACTTTTATAAAAAGATTTGCTCAAGTAATTATTTTTGTCGGTGCCTTCTTTACCATACTGGCAAAGGCTTTTGAAGTTAATATCACTGCTGTTGTAACCAGTTTAGGTATTGGTGGTTTAGCCATAGCTCTTGCCGCTCAAGATACTTTAGCCAATTTAATTGCCTCTTTTATTATTTATTTAGATAAGCCTTTTAAAGTGGGCGAAATTGTAGAGCTTGGAGATATCAGAGGGGTGGTAGAAAAAATTGGTTTTAGAACCACTCGTATTAGAACTTTTGATAAGTCTTTACTCATTGTTCCAAACAAGAAAATAATAGACTCTAATCTCAATAATATTTCGCAAAGTAACCAGAGAAGGGTGAGGTTTAATATAGGTTTAACTTACCAAAGTACGCCACAAAATATTTTACAAATTATAGAGGAAATTAAGAAAGCTATAAGTGCTCAAAATCCAGCTACAGCCGAAGAGATGACCGTTAGGTTTGTAGATTTTGACAGCAGCTCTTTATCTATCTTGGTAATTTATTATGTGAACTCTAATGAATACGAAAAAATGGTAGAGGTTAAAGAGAAAATAAATGTTCGTATCATGGAAATTGTGGCGCAATTCGGTTGTTCGTTTGCATATCCAACCCAAACACTTTTCTTAAATAAAGAATCTTAATTTTATAACTTTTTGAGCCAAGCAAGCACCAATTCGCTTAAAACAATTTCTGAAGAGGCAGCAACGGCCAAAATATCTTCCAATTTTGCTGGTGCTAGATTATCTGGATCACATTCATCGGTAAGCACAGATATAGCACAGCATTTTAGTCCCATGTGCACTGCGGCTATCACTTCCGGGATAGTGCTCATACCAATAGCATCGGCACCTATGCGTTGTAAAAATCTGTATTCTGCCCTCGTCTCTAGCATGGGTCCTGTCATGGCGGCATACACACCAACTCTTAAACCAATGCCTAATTCTTTTGCTGTTTCTAGCATTAAGGCATTATAAGCTGGGTTATAGGGGGCGCTCATATCTGGAAATCGGGGCCCTAATTCATTCATATTTTTACCTAATAGCGGGTTGGAAGGTAGTAAGTTTAAATGATCGTCTATGAGCATTAAATCTCCTTTTTTCCAGCCTAGGTTCAAGCAGCCTGCCGCATTAGATAAAAACAAGGTTTCTATTCCTAATAATTTCATTACCCTTATAGGTAAAACAATTTGTTCCATAGTGTAGCCTTCATAAAAGTGAAAGCGACCTTTCATTACAATTACTTTTTTGCCACTTAAGGTGCCAAGCAACAATTTGCCAGAATGTGATTCTACCGTTGAAATGGGGAAATGTGGAATGTCTGCGTAAGAAATTTCTTTCTCTACCAAGATATGGGTTGCAAGGTTTCCAAGCCCTGTGCCCAATACAATACCAATTTTAGCGCCAATAAATCCATATTTGCTAAGAAAGTCCGCAGCTTCCTCAATCTTTTGAATAGGGTTTTCCATTCTTCAATATTAAACAATTAAGCCTATCTTTGCCGTCAATTTATGAGTGATCCAATTAAACATGAGTGTGGTATCGCGTTGGTGCGCCTCCTGAAACCGTTAAGCTACTATGAAGAGAAATACGGTTCTGCTCTTTACGGATTAAAAAAATTGTATCTCCTAATGGAGAAACAACATAACCGAGGTCAAGATGGCGCTGGGGTTGGAACCATCAAGTTTGACCCAGAGCCCGGGGAAACTTTTATCTTTAGGCAAAGGGCAAATGGAAG
>JBIKKC010000174.1:0-4996 GCA_044360615.1 Bacteroidia bacterium
TCATTCTTCCGGCAACCTCACTCATTGGAACCAACAAAGGTAAAGAGCGATCTTTCTTTTCTACAGTTTCGTAAGCCAAACAAGTAGCTTTACGCTCAATCATAGCCATGGTTAATGGCTCATAAGAAGCAAAGTGAAAATAGGTAAAAAGCAATTGACCTTCTTTAATCAAAGGATATTCTTTTTCAATAGGCTCTTTTACTTTAATAATCATTTCTGCTTTGCCATAAACTTCTTCTATGGTAGCTAAAATGGTAGCGCCAGCAGCGCTATATTCTTCATCACTAAAACCACTGCCATTGCCGGCTGTAGCTTGCACAAATACAGAATGGTTTGCTTTTGCAAAAGCAGAAACACCAGCGGGAGTTAATCCTACGCGGTTTTCGTTGTTTTTAATTTCTTTAGGTACGCCAATAATCATAATGGTAAAATTTGGGTGGGCAAACTTAGCTAGAATAGCTGAATTCACAAAACCTTAAGGACAGCTTTTAAGAACTGTCTTAAAAACTGAATCTGAGAGGGTTTGGCCGGGCACCAAAAATTTTTGTCCAACAAACACACAAATGGCTGCAATATCTTGCTCACTCAAGTGTGGCGAGGCTGGCATAGCTTGGGTATAGGTAATTCCGTTTACCACCATTGGGGTTCTATTTCCGTTTCGTATTAAGCAAGGAAGTTGTGTAAAATTTGCGGCCAAATAATCGCTTTCGGCCAAAGGCGGCATTAATTTGGCTAAGCCGGCACCATTTTCTTGGTGACAATTAGCGCAGTTGGCTTTGTATAATTGGGCACCCTTGCTCAATTGTTGCATGCCTACCAGTTCGGTATCTGTGCAGGCAGCAACTAAAACCATTCCTAAAAATAAAAAAACGAGTCTCATTCTTTCTTTAATAGGGCTATATCGGCAATCAATTCATCCACTTTTTGGGCATCGGTACCATCGTAAATACCTCTTACCCTCCCCTGCCTATCAACCAAAATAAAACCACCGCTGTGCACAAAGCCACCTGGTTCTGTGCTATCTGGCAAGGCTGTGGCGTAATATCCTTTTTCTGCCATTTCATAAATTTTTTCGCGTTGGCCAGTTAAGAATTGCCATTGCTTGCCTTCAACACCTAAATCGGTAGCAAACTGTTTTAACAAGGCAATGGTATCGTGTTGGGGGTCTATGGTATGGCTTAACAAATACAAGGAAGTATCGCCTTTAAACGCTTGGTACACGCGCAACATTTCGCGTTTCATAATGGGGCAAATGGTAGGGCAACTCACAAAAAAGAAATCGGCTACATATATTTTGTGTTGAACCAAAGCTTGTGTAACAGTATCTCCTTCTTGGTTTATAAAACTAAAAGGTGGCACTGTGGCATACAAAGTATCTATCACTTCTTTGCCATCTACTATTTTACTTATAGCCTCTCGCTCGCCTAAAATGGGTAATTTTTTAACCTCAGAAGAGCAGGCATTTAAACAAAGAAAACCAATTAGAAAATATACAAATCTCATACAATAAAATACTACTTAACTATTCTTCTCCCAAAACTGCTTCAGCATTTTTTAACCCCTCCTCTACCAAAGCGCTTACCTTTTCTATTTCTTGCTTTTGCACAGTAAGGTAAGCTTCGGCGGTATCTAAACCTTCTGGACGTTCAAAATTTCGCATCCATTGCATCATGTCTTCATCTGCCTTACTTAGTGCGTAACTTATAGGCTGTAAGCTATCTTTACAAGCTTGGTTGCTACAACTATCTATTTTATTGTTAATACGTTTTCTATACGTTAATACCTTACCCATTTTTGGCATTACTTCATCATGAATTTGCATCACCTCTTTATCTAAGGCATCTGCAGCTTTTTTACGTTCATCTGTGCAAGCTACTAAAGATGTTGCAAGCGCCATCATCACTATTAGTTTTTTCATATGGCAAAGATGCGCATTTAAATGTACTTAGGAAAGGTTAAGCTAAAGCTCGAACCTTTTCCTTCTTCACTCTCTACCCAAATACTGCCGCCATTCTTTTCTGTAAACTCTTTACACAGCATTAACCCCAAACCTGTACCTTTTTCGTTGCCTGTACCTTGCGTGCTTACATTGATATGCGCAGTAAATAAAGTAGCCAATTTATCTTTTGCAATGCCAACCCCATTATCAATCACTGTAATTTGGTGAAAGGCCTCTAACTCCTCAGAAATAATAGTTACCTCGCCGCCTTCTTTTGTAAATTTTAAAGCATTGCTCAATAAATTTCTAAGAATTAAATTCACCATGTTTGGGTCGGCAAGCAGGTAAGCCTCTTCTTCTGTCTCGTTGTGTAAACTAATATTTTTTTGAAGTGCCATGCTTGCTAACATAGCTATATTCTCTTGTGCTAAAGCGTGCAGATTAACCTTGCTTGGTAAAACCTTAACCCCTTTTAATTGCCCCGACGCCCATACCAATAAGTTTTCTAATAAATCTATGGTATTTTGAACCGAGGCTGCTACCTCCTTGCCAAACTCATGCTGACTACTAGCATCATATTGCGGATTGCTTACCAAATCAAAATAAAGTTTCATGGTGGTAAGGTTGTTCCTAAGATCGTGCGAGATAATAGAAAAAAAGCGATCCTTTACTTGGTTTAATTGGGTTAGTTGTTCTTTTTGCTCGTTTATTTCTTTGTTCTTAACTTCGAGTTCAAACAAACCCCTTTTGAGTTGCTTGTTTATTTTTCTATTCTGAGAAATGAAGAACACAAAAATAAAAATAAGCAAGACCAGCAATAAAGACAAAGCCATAAAGAAATTTTTGGCTTGCTTAGTTTGGTTCAACTCCATCTCTTTTATTTCATCTTCTTTGTTTAAAATTTCTATTTGAGCCTGTTTCTTTTCATAGTCAAATTGCAGCTGTAAATCGGAAGTAAGTTTTAAGATAGAATCATTAAACAAGGAGTCTTTCATTTCGCTACTTAAACTCTTGTAGGCTTTAGAAGTTTGTTTATCATTTAAAGAACGATACAATTCTGCTAAACCCTCATACGCTTCATCTTGCTCGAGTTTTAGTCCTGCATCTTTTGCCAAAGACAAAACTTTCTTATACTCTGCACCAGCACTTTCGTAATCTTTGAGTCGGGCATGCGTATTGGCAAGGCCTAACAAACTGCGCGCTTGCAAGGGTATTATCTTTAGCTCATTGGCAATTGCTGCAGCATTAGCATAACGCTGAGTGGCGGCGGCCAATTGACCAAGTTGCAAACTTAAGCTACCCATATTTACGAGCGTAGCAGCAACACCCGCCTTATTACCCAATTCCTTATATAGTTTTAAGGCCTTGGTGTAGGCTTCTTCTGCTTTAGCAAAATTTCTTTGTCGGGCATACAAAGACCCAATTTGCTCATAGCTGCTTAATAACCTAAACCTATCATTCTTTTTTTCATAAAGCTTAATCGCTTTCAATCCATATTCTAAGGCTTTGCTAAAGTTATTTTGGCGATTATAAATATCTGCTAAGGAAGTGTAGGTGTTTAATTGGCCTAACTCTTGCTGGTTGGTTTCATAATAGCGCAAGCCTTCTAGATAAGAACCCACTGCTGCAGAAAAATTGCCTTGCATGTGATAGGAGTTTCCAATTAAGTATTTATAATCGGCTTTAAATTGCAACAAATTAGCTTGCTCGGCTTTACCCATTGCAGTTAATAAAACTTCTCTTGCTTGGGCAATTTTACCGCCATTCATAAGCAATACAGCAAGTTGTTTGGCTGCTTCACAATAGGTTAAATATTCTGAACGAACTTCGCTTAAATCCATCACCTGCCTGAGTTGTTGCTCTGCTGCACTTGGGTTAGAATACATTATGCCAATGGCTTTCTGTAAAGCAATAGACACACTATCTTGCTGTGCAGCCTGCAACTGAAAACGAAGTAAGAGTAAACTAAAAAATAGTATTACTCTGAGCGTATGTGAGCTTGAAGGAAACAAATTAACTAGGCGTAGATTCTACCAATTTAAAGCCAGAACCATGTACATTTATAATTTCTACCGAAGGATCCTCCTTTAGCAACTTTCTTAACTTATTAATATACACATCTAAATTACGAGCTGTATAAAAATCATCTCTACCCCAAATACTTAAAAGCAAACTATTACGGGTAAGTAGCAAGTTTTTATTTTTTACAAATAGCTTTAATAACTCGCACTCTGTGCTACTCACTTTTTTCTCTTTATTTCCTTCAAAAAATACCACATGATTTGGCACATCTATGCGCATATTGCCCAGCATATAAACTTCCTCCTTCACAATAATTTCTGGTTTAACCGCATTGGCTCTTTTCAAAACAGCTTTAATTCTTGCCAATAACTCTTGGGTGCTAAATGGCTTAGTAATGTATTCATCTGCGCCTAAGCTAAAACCTTTTAACTTATCTTCTTCGCTGCTGTTAGCAGTTAAAAAAACTAAGGGCGTGAAGGCATCTTGCTCCCTTATTAATTTGGCCAATTCAAAACCATTGCGTTTGGGCATGTTAACATCTAATAAACATAGGTCGAAGCGCTCTTTCTGAAAAACCTGCCAACCTTCTTCCCCATCTTTACATAAGCGGGTAACAAAATTATTGAGCTTTAAATTCTCTTTAAGCAACGTTGCTAGGGTGATATCGTCTTCTACCACCAGGATATGCGGAAGTAATTCTTGTGCCATAGTTTTGTGATTACCTTTCAAAATTATTATATTTACCTGCAATATGGTAATGCCATATTAAGAATGCTAGCAATAGCACACAATTTAAGACATACTTTAGTTTTTTTAAAGAAATAATTAAGCAAATGAACCTTGTTCATGCCATCATCCTTCTACGTATCCCCTTTTCCTTTTTTCTATTGCCTGTTTTTTTATTTGCAGTAGCCTTAATGGATCAACCACATCCAGATAAACTTTTTATACTTTTTTTACTGTTACATATTCTGGTTTACCCAGCATCAAATGCTTTCAATAGCTATATGGACCAAGATGAAGGAAGCATAGGCG
>JBIKKC010000175.1:0-4981 GCA_044360615.1 Bacteroidia bacterium
ACAGCCTGAGCTAGCAGAAAAAGCAGGTGTTGGTCTTCGCTTCCTTCGCGAAATGGAGCAAGGTAAAGAATCGTTGCGTTTAGATAAAGTAAACCAAGTACTTAAATTATTTGGTTATGAAGTGGGAGCTGTTAAGTCGGAAAACATTTTTTAATCACAATTAGAAGCTAAAAAATGAGAAAGGCAGAAATAAAAGTAAATGATATCACCGCTGGTATTCTAATTCAAGACGAAGAAGGCTATCAATTTGTTTACGATAATTCTTATCTAAATAGCGAAAATCCAATGCCTGTGAGTTTAACCTTACCGCTACAAACTAGTCCATTTAATTCAAAGATTTTGTTCTCCTTTTTCGATGGACTAATTCCCGAAGGATGGCTATTGGACATTGCTGAAAAAAACTGGAAACTAAATCCAAGAGACCGGATGGGTTTGCTGCTTATGTGCTGTAAAGACTGTATTGGGGCTATTAGTGTTCATCCGTTAAATGAAAATGAAGCATGAGCAAACGCTGTTTATATTGTTACCAATCTCTTGATGAAAATGAAATAGATTTTCATTCAAAATGTAGTAAAAAGATATTTGGTGTAAACATTCCTCCCGTTTTGCCTTACTCGGAAAAAAACATGGAGGAGTTGGCGGCTCAGGTAATTCAAACTCAAGTTGCTGTTACAGGGGTTCAACCAAAATTATCTTTGCATTTGGCATCTCAAGAACATCCAAACTTGGCTAAAAGATTCACAATTGTAGGAATGTGGGGTGGATTTATTCTAAAGCCAGCTTCAACACATTACCCAGAATTACCCGAAGTGGAAGATTTAACCATGCACTTAGCAAACATTGCAAAAATCAGCATAGTTCCGCATAGTCTTATCCGATTAGCTTCGGGGAATTTGGCATACATAACCAAACGCATAGATAGAGTTAAAAAGACAAAGTTGCACATGGAAGATATGTGCCAACTTACCGAACGGTTAACTGAAGATAAATACCGTGGTTCTCATGAACAAGTTGCAAAGGCAATATTAAAATTCTCTGTTAACCCAGGATTGGATGTGGTTAATTTCTTTGAATTGGTTCTGTTTTCATTTCTCACAGGTAATGCAGATATGCACCTGAAAAACTTTTCTTTATTACATCAACAAGCGGCTGGACCTGTTCTTTCGCCAGCTTATGATTTAATAGCAACAACATTGGTAAATCCTGCTGATGATGAAGACTTGGCACTTACACTAAATGGGAAAAAGAAGAAAATAAACCGAAATGATTTTATAACGGCATTCAAAACTCTTGGGCTGGATGAAAAGCAGCAAGAAAATATTTTTAAGAAAATGGAAAGAGCTAAAAAAAGTTGGATTGAATTTATAGATATCAGTTTCTTAAGTAATGACTTGAAAACAGCATATAAAAACCTCCTACAAAATCGTTTTGAAAGACTTTATCCAACAGCCAATAACGAAATGCTAACAACGATCTGATGAATGGGTTATGAGCAGAATTTAATAATCTTTATTTCCCCAAATTTAACAATAATAAAATCTTAATTTAGGCAACAATAGCCTATTATTGTTCTGTCAGTTCCTAATATTAATCTGAAAATGATTTCCTTAAGTTTTGATAAAAAGTTTCTTCCATTTTTCATGTGCTTAATTTTTTCCTTCACAATTTGAAATCATTTATAGATGGTCTTAAGTTAATTGTTAATACCTCCCTGCTCAAAAATACTAACAAGGGCGAGGCGGTAGATATATTGCTTCCCAATGGCCGAACCCCAGCGCTTGTTTACCAGCCTAGAAAGAAAGAGAAAGGTCTTATCATTACCTTTACTGGTTTTGCCATGAGTGGTTACCAAGATACGCGAATGGTAGTATTGAACAATGCCTTTGCCAAGTTGGGCTTTAGGGTAATCACACCAAAAATCTCTACCATCGATGCTTTGCTCATCCATCCTTCGGCAATTGATGAAATTAAAGTAGTTATTCAAAGTATTAGTGCCGACCCAACCCTAAATCCTAAGCAATTTCGTCCAGCAGTTTTTGCCCCTTCTTTTACTGCCGGAATTGCAGCTTTGGCGGTTGCAGAATTGCCTGCTAAATCTGTGTCTTCCCTTTGTTTATTGGGTGCTTACACAGATTTTGAAACTACCATTCACTATGCCTTAAGCAATGAAAAAAATATGGATGATTATGGGATGCATATTCTCATGAAAAATTTCCTAAAATTTGAATTGGGAGATCACCCACAATTAGAAGCCTTGGTTCAAACCGCTTTAGAAGACAATGGATTAAAAAGACAAGTACCGGTATTGCCAGAGTTGTTAGCAAAATCAGATAAAGAAACCCTCGAATTGTATCAGAAGCTTCGGTTCAATACGGCATTTAGAGAAGAGCTAATCATGCGTGCTTGGACAAAAATTCCGGATTTTGCAATTTGGAAAGATAGGCTTGACCTAGCCAAGCATGCGCATAAAATTACCTGCCCTGTAGCTATTATTCATGGCATAGATGACAATGTAATTCCTTCCTCACAATCTCTTTTACTGCATACTTTGCTGCAAGAAAATAAGGGAATAGCGCATTTAGAATTGTCGAATTTGTTGGATCATGGCGACCCAAAATTGAGTTTTAAAATTTTTGGAGAGGTGCTTAATTTGGCCAAGGCATTTGGTTATTTCATTAAAAATAGTCAGGCGCAATCGTCTTGAACCAACCTAAAATTGGGGTTTTAATAGCAAAATTGCCCCATCTGTTTCCAAAAAGTGAGGGCAATGCATAGAAATTTAATTTTTTCTTATACTTTTGCACCTCTTAAAACAATTAAAAACTATACATCATGCATTTGACTACCGAGAAGAAACAAGAAATCTTCGAATCGCACGGTAGAGCCAAGTCGAAAACCGACACTGGTTCTGCTGAGAGTCAGATCGCTCTGTTTACAGAGAGGATCAACCACATTACGGAACATTTAAAAGCTAACAAGCAAGACCATTCTGCGGAATTAAGTCTTGTAAAATTAGTTGGAAAAAGACGTTCATTATTGAATTACCTAGAGCGCAAAGACGTTTTTCGTTACAGGGATATCATTAAAGAATTAGGATTACGTAAATAATCTTCAAGCTCGCCTTGGCGAATTTGAATGCAAAATTTTATTAAAAAAAGGGGCAGGCCAAACGGTGCTGCCCTTTTATTTTTATATTTCGAGAAAAAACAGAGACAAACAATATGTCACAAGCAACAATTAAAAGATTTGAAACAGGTGGAAAAGAGATTTCCATCGAAACCGGGCGTTTGGCTCGTCAGGCCGATGGGGCCGTAGTAGTAAAACAAGGTGATACCATGATTTTGGCCACCGTTGTATCGGCCAAAGAGGCAAAAGAAGATGTGGATTTTATGCCACTTACCGTTGATTACCAAGAAAAATTTGCGGCGGTTGGGCGTATCCCAGGAAGCTTTCACAAGCGCGAAGCAAAATTAAGTGATTATGAAGTATTGATTAGTCGTATAGTAGACCGTGCTTTGCGTCCGCTTTTCCCAGAAAATTACCATGCAGATACCCAAGTGGCCTTAACGCTTATCTCTTCTGATAAGAATATTTTGCCAGATGCATTGGTAGGTTTAGCAGCATCGGCGGCACTTATGGTTAGTGATGTTCCTTTTAATGGTCCTATTTCTGAAGTTCGTGTTGCCCGTATAGATGGCAAGTATGTAATCAATCCGTATAAAGACGAGTTAGAGCGCGCAGATATTGACCTTATAGTAGCAGGTACAGAAAAAGACCTTAACATGGTTGAGGGCGAATGTGCTGAAGTGAGCGAGGCAGAAATGTTAGAGGCGTTAAAGCATGCCCATGAAGCCATTAAAGCTCAGATTAAAGCGCAATGGGAGTTAGCAGAAATGCTTGGTGGCCGTAAGCCTGCTCGTGAGTATAACCATGAGCGTAGCAATCCAGAATTACAAGAAGCCATACGTGCCTTTTCATATGATAAGGTATATGCCATTGCAAAATCTCAATTAAGTAAAGCTGAGCGTTCGGCTGGGTTCAAGGCGATAAAAGAAGAATTTAAAGCTAGCCTACCAGAAGGCACTGAGGTAGATAAATTTTTATTGAGCAAGTATTTCCATGAAGTAGAATATGATGCTGTTCGTGCTATGATTATTAGTGATAGAACACGTTTAGATGGCAGACAATTAGACCAAGTTCGTCCAATTTGGAGTGAAGTGGGTTACCTACCTGGAGCGCATGGTTCGGCAGTATTTACCCGTGGCGAAACCCAATCATTAACCACTGTAACCTTAGGTACAAAATTAGATGAGCAAATGTTGGATAGTCCTATGAATGAAGGGTATGCCAAGTTCTTATTGCATTATAATTTTCCTTCTTTTTCAACGGGTGAAGTAAGACCAAATAGAGGTCCGGGCCGACGTGAAATTGGGCATGGAAACTTAGCACTTCGTGGTATTAAAAGAGTTTTGCCAGGAGCTCCAGTTAATCCATACACAGTGCGTATTGTTTCTGATATTTTAGAATCAAATGGTTCTTCATCTATGGCTACGGTTTGTGCTGGTTCTTTAGCATTAATGGATGCTGGTATTAAGATTACAGGAGCAGTAAGTGGTATTGCTATGGGTTTAATTAGCGATGAAACTACGGGTAAGTATGCCATTCTTTCGGACATCTTAGGAGATGAAGATCATTTAGGCGATATGGATTTTAAAGTAATAGGTACCAGCAAGGGTATTGTTGCTTGCCAAATGGATATTAAAATTAATGGTTTAAGATGGGAAATGGTAGAAGAAGCTTTGAACCAAGCTAAGGCTGGCCGTTTGCACATCATGAATGAGATGAATAAAACCATTGCTGAACCTAATGAGGATTACAAACCAAATGCACCGCGTATAGAAACTATCATTATTGATAAAGAATTTATTGGTGCAGTAATTGGGCCTGGTGGTAAAATTATTCAAGGTATACAAAAAGAATC
>JBIKKC010000032.1:0-15162 GCA_044360615.1 Bacteroidia bacterium
AGCCCTGCAAAGTAAAGGCGTTATTCTTAAGCCCTTTATTATTGGGATTGGTTCAACCGAAGAGTTTAAAAAGGCATTTGAATGTGTTGGCCGTTATTATGATGCTACCACTGAAAAAGGTTTTGCCGACGCATTGAACATTGTAGTTTCTCAAGCTTTAAATAATACCACTGCACAGGTTAATTTATTGGATGTGTTTAGTAAGCCTACAGAGACAAATGTGAACATGAGTTTTTATGACATGAACTCTGGTAAATTGATGTATAATTATATGCATACCATTAATGAGCGTGGTGTTCCTGATACTGTTCAGTTGGATCCTGTTTTTCGATATAGATTGGTAGTTAATACTATTCCCCCTGTGGTTAAAGAAAATATAGATGTTACGCCTGGTAAGCATACCATAATAGGCGTAGATGCCCCACAGGGAGAGCTTCAGGTAAAGGTAGAAGGTCTTACTAATTACAACAATTTGCAATTTATTGTACGTAAACATAACCAACAACAAACCTTGCATGTGCAAGATGCCAGTGTTAAAGAAAAATATTTAGTAGGAAAGTATGATGTTGAGGTGTTGTGTTTGCCTCGAATGGTTTTTCCTGGTATTAAAGTAGATCAAAGTTATACCACCACCATTCAATTGCCACAACCTGGTAAGCTAATTGTAAACTGCCAGTTGCAAGATTATTATGCAGATGTTTATCAGATGGTGCGTAACGAGTTAACATGGGTTTGTAAGTTGCCAGTAGAAAGGCGCAATCACCAATTGATTATTCAACCAGGAGAATATAAGATTATTTATAGGGCTAAAGGTGCTAGTAGAAGTAACAATACGTTTGAACGCTCATTTAAAGTAGAGAGTGGTCAAGCAGCTAATATTTTATTGAAATAATAATTTCACACAAGGATGAAAAAGTTTGAAGTACAAAATGTAAAGGACACCAGAAGTGGTTTTGGTGCAGGTTTATCGGAGTTGGGAAAAAGTAATCCTAAAGTGGTTGCCTTATGCGCAGACCTTACGGGTTCGCTTAAAATGGATGCTTTTCAAAAGGAACATCCCGATAGGTTTTTCCAAGTTGGAATTGCAGAGGCCAATATGATGGGAGTAGCAGCTGGTTTAACCATTGGCGGGTGGATTCCATTTACGGGTACTTTTGCAAATTTTAGCACTGGCCGCGTGTACGATCAAATTCGTCAATCTATTGCTTACAGCGATAAGAACGTTAAAATCTGTGCTTCTCATGCTGGTCTTACTTTGGGTGAAGATGGGGCTACCCATCAAATACTAGAAGATATAGGTATGATGAAAATGTTGCCAGGTATGACAGTAATTAATCCTTGTGATTATAACCAAACCAAGGCAGCAACTATTGCCATTGCGGAGCATCATGGGCCAGTTTACTTGCGCTTTGGCCGTCCTGCTGTTCCTAATTTTACAGATGCCGACCAGAAGTTTGAAATTGGAAAAGCTTTGCTGTTAAATGAAGGAAAAGATGTAAGTATTTTTGCAACCGGACATTTAGTTTGGAAAGCCATTGAGGCGGGTCATAAACTTGCCGAAATGGGCATCGATGCCGAAGTAATAAATATACACACCATTAAGCCGTTAGATGAAGAAGCCATTTTAAATTCGGTACGCAAAACGAAATGTGTGGTTAGTGCCGAAGAGCATCAAATGAATGGTGGTTTAGGAGATAGCATTGCGCAATTATTGGCGCGTAAGTTTCCAGCTCCTTTAGAAATGGTGGCAGTAAATGATAGCTTTGGCGAAAGCGGCACGCCTGATGAGTTACTGAAAAAATATGGTTTAGAAGCAGACAATATAGTGAGTGCGGTGCAACGTGTAATGCAACGTAAATAATATGAAATCTGCACTCATAAAAAAAATTGGGCTTGGGTTATTGGTATTGTTAGTGTTATTACAATTCTTCCAACCCACAAAAAATCAAGGTGAGAAATATGGGTCAAACGATATTTATCAGGTAACGATGACGCCAACCTTGGTTCAAACCGCTTTAGAAACTAGTTGCTTTGATTGCCATAGCAATAGCACCGTTTACCCCTGGTACACTAAGATACAGCCCATTGGTTTATGGATGCAATACCATGTGAATGAAGGTAAGGAAGAACTAAATTTTTCTGAGTTTAAAACATATACACCCAAAAGACAAGCGCATAAATTGGATGAGATTTTGGAGATGATTGAGGAGGATGAAATGCCACTTGCTTCTTATACCTTGATTCATAAAAATGCGGTATTAACGGAAGAACAAAAAGTGCAAATTTTGGATTGGGCTAAAGCCAGTGCTAAAGAGATTAGAACTAAAGCAAATCTGCCTGAACCAAGCGCTGATGCACACTAGTTTCCTAGCATTAATTTGAGTTTTAATACCGCGGCTACCGACATAGCATCTTGCACTTCGCCATTCATTACCATTTGAAAAAGAGTTTCGAAGGGTACTTTTTTAAGCTGTAAATCTTCGGTTTCTTCTGGTTCTGCATGGGTAAATTGGAGGTCTCTAGCAACATATAAAATAGCATGCTCGTTGGTAGCAGAATTACTCAAGTCCATTTCTAATATTTTTTCCCATTGATTGGCAATAATGCCACACTCTTCAAGTAGTTCTCTTTGTGCAGAAACAATAGGATCGGTATCTAATTTGCCACCACCTTCTGGTATTTCCCAAGAATAAGAATTAGTAGCATAGCGGTATTGCCCAACTATCCAAGTATTGTTATTTTCATCCAGCGGGATAATGCCGATAGCCAAATTTTTGAAATGCACTACTCCATAAATACCAGGATTTCCAGCAGGGTTTATCACCTCATTATGTTGTATTTGAATCCAGGGGTTGTCATACCTTATTTCAGAACTTTTAGTTTGCCAAGGATTTTGATTTTCATTTTTCATGCTCATAGAGCGAAATAAGTCAATTGTTTGAGGTATAACAAATATGCATCACCTTAAATGCACATTGACAAGAATCACTTAACATTGCATGGTTTGACAGCAGCAAAGAAAAATAGCGTATTAGATTATCAGTATCCTAAGATATTGATGCAATTGCCTAGGCTGATAAGGGTTGTTTACCTAGCTAATTATTTTACCCAATTAAGAAAATGGTATACCATGGTTGCTTGGCAGCGATTGATTAAAGAATTGCCACCCAATGCAGTAATAATGGATTTTGGTGCAGGTGAAGCCCAGTATCTTGTTCCTTTTTGCAAGCAATACCCAACTAAAACATTTTATGCTTTAGATAACCGAAAAAGTAATATTCAATTCTGCGAGGCTTTTGCTTACCCTAATTTAAAGACTGAATGGGTAGATATCGAAAAAAATCCCTCAACTGTTCAAGCAGATTTGGGACTTTGCGTTGGCGTGATGCAATATTTGGAAAATGACCAACTAGCTTTAAAAAATATACAACGAAGTTTAAAACCTGGGGCACCACTTCTTTTATACGTGCCAATTAATGGTCTGCTCTTAACCAATATTTACAACTATGTGTTTAAGCGTTATGCCCAATACGAAAGCATTAATGAAAGAAAACGAGTTTATAGTGAAGATGAATTAACCCAGAAATTAGACCAAGCAGGTTTTAGCATGCTGCAAAAAACTTACACTTATGGTTTTTGGGGAAAGTTAAGCCACGAATGGCTAAACACCTGCAGCACGCTTATTTTTTCTGCTGCAATTCCATTAAAACTTTTGGCTATACTTATTTTAATTCCAAGTCTTCCCATTATTTTGGCGTTCATGAGTTTGGATTTTGTAAGTAAGAAGAAGGATGGCAATGGGTTGCTAGTTGAAGCAAGGAGAATTTAGCAAAAAGTGTAGTTACCCAAGTATTAACTATGGGAATTTTGGAAACTTTTTAAAGTCGGGTTTACGTTTTTCTAGGAAGGAGTTTTTACCCTCTTTAGCTTCATCACTTAGGTAATAAAGTAAAGTAGCATTACCTGCCAATTCTTGAATACCCGCTTGTCCATCGAGTTCTGCATTGAAGGCACTTTTTAACATGCGCAAGGCTATTGGACTTTTATCCATCATTTTTCTGCACCATTCAATGGTAGTATCTTCTAGCACCTCTAAAGGCACCACTTTGTTAACCAAGCCCATGTCCAGCGCCTCTTGGGCGTCGTATTGTTCGCATAAGAACCAGATTTCTCTGGCTTTTTTCTGACCCACCAAGCGTGCTAAATAGCTAGCACCAAAGCCACCGTCGAAGCTGCCTACTTTTGGTCCGGTTTGGCCAAAACGTGCATTTTCTGCAGCTATGGTAAGATCGCAAATAACATGCAATACATGGCCTCCACCAATGGCATACCCTGCCACCATGGCAATAACAGGCTTAGGGATTCTACGAATTTGCATTTGTAAGTCTAGCACATTTAAACGGGGCACGCCGTCGTCGCCAACGTAGCCACCATGTCCACGTACACTTTGGTCGCCACCACTACAAAAAGCTTTGCCACCTTCTCCAGTTAAAATTACACAATAGATACGTTCTTCTTGCCTAGCAATTTCCATGGCCTCACTCATTTCTTTTACGGTAAGAGGAGTAAAAGCATTGTGAACTTCTGGGCGGTTAATGCTAATTTTTGCTATACCATCGTAAAATTGAAATAGGATTTCTTTGTATTCTTTAATGGTTTCCCAAGGATGTTTAGATTGCATAATAGTAAATTAATAGGAAGGCAAAAGTAATTGAAGGAATCGTAGTGCCAAAATAAACGCTTAATTTTACTTTTATAGTTGAACTGACAGAAAACTATTTAAACCATGATTGTTTTCAAAACGTAACTCTATAATCTCTAAACCCGCCATTTCTTTCCCAAAGAAAGTTTCTAGCTCCTCAAAGTTATGGATGGAAGTATGCTTTATACCATAACTTTCACAAACCAGTTTTAAATCTCGTATTTGTGGAGTTGTAAAAAAGTTAAGCTCTTCTGGGTGTTGGCTGGGTCCATCAATCCAATTAAAAATATTGCCACCTTTATTGTTAATCACCATAATTTTTAAGTTAGGTGGAAGAAAATTGTTCCAAAGGGCATGGTCGTCGTATAAAAATGAAATATCGCCTATTAGGGCAAATACTTTTTTGTCTGGTTGAGCCAAAGCTGCCCCTATTGCTGTGCTTAAGCATCCATCTATACCACTCGTGCCTCTGTTACTATAGATGTTAATATTTTTATGATTAACTCCATTCCAACTTACCCAACGAATAGCAGAGCTGTTTCCAACTTGAAATAGGCTCTCTTCAGGGATTAACTTTAAAATCGCATTGGTTACAGTGGGTTCACACCATATTTCTTTCTCATGAAAGTTATGTAATATATTTTTAGTTGAGTCATTTAGTTTTTTCCAAGTATCCAAATAAACAGTATCCCCATCTTTTGATTTGGTATCTAATGAACTAAATGCTTCCAAATAGGCCAAGATATCCGCCTCCAATAAGTGGGTTAAGTTGCCATAGGTATCAATAGGTTCAGCCGTAGATTGCAATCTAAAATGAAATGGCACTTTAATTTCTTTTAACCATTTGTACAGTGATTTTGAAACCATGGGTCCACCAAGAGATAAGATGAAATCTGGGCATAGTTCTCTGGGTATATTTTTGCCATATAGCTTCAGTAAAAAATCATAATTTGGTACATTGCAAAATTCGTTCTGGTTTGAACAAACATCTGTTAGTATGATTAAATCGTTTTCTTTACTCAGCAACCCCAATAAATGATGTAAACTCTTGGAAACAGGAAATCCTCCAATGAGTAGCATCTTTTTCTTGTTTTTGGTCCATGCACTTGTAAATAATTCAAAGTGAGGCAGTAGAATTGCGGTCTCACCTTTTGAGCGCGATTTTCTAATTTGAATAGCTGGTAAGCTTACATATTTAGGAGTATCATATAAAGGTTCTCTAAGTGGCACGTTTATATGCACTGGACCTTTTCCTTTTTCTGAAATGGCTTCCTCTATAGCGTTTGTAACAATTCGTTCTGTAAGTTTATAGTCTATTGTGTTTTCATCAAAACAAAGTAATTCATGACTCCCCAAAACATGTTTACCAAAAACCCCTTTTTGCATAATCATCTGCCCGTCTTGTTGGTTTAAATATTCTGGTGGGCGGTCTGCAGATAAAATTAACAAAGGTATTTTTTGGTAGAAAGCCTCTGCCACTGCAGGAAAGAAATTCACCACAGCTGTACCCGAAGTGCAAATGAGTACGGTAGGTTTCTGGGTTTGTTGGGCTAAGCCTAATGCAATAAAACCAGCACTTCTTTCATCAATTATACTGTAACAAGTAAAGCTAGGATTCCTAGTAAATGCGTATACTAATGGGGCCGATCTACTTCCAGGGCAAATGATAACATTGGAAACGCCATAGTGTTCGCATACTTTGGCTATGGTAAATACGTGATGCTGCAAGGGTATTATTTATTATTCAAGTATACGGAATTAAGATTCGGTGTGCAACCGCTTAGAATTGAATGTTAATTCCAATATTCAAGCCAAATTTTCGAACATTTGGATGATTATGGTAGTTAAGCCGATGCATAAAACCAATAGAAGCAAATTTAAATATGTTTTCTATGCCATAACCAATTTCAACATAGGGCTCATTATTTTTAAATGTATAAACTTCTGAAGTGCCTCTTCCTGCTGCATCTGTTTTGGCATTGATAGTTTGGTTTGCATTGCTCCAGTTTCCATAAGCGGCTTTAACAGTAGCAAAATTTCTAAGTTTTAATTTGTTGATATAGGGAATCTCATTAAAAATTACCCCTTCAAAATGTTGTGTATACGTGCTATGAATAAATACATCGCTAACAAATTCATAATTATTCATGAGGCTATAATTATATTCACTGTATATCGCACTTTCGTTACCTCTGGCTACATCTAGCATTGGATAGGGTAGTGTACCAAAAATTTTACCTACATAAATATACCAGTCGGCCGTACCTGCAAGGCGAGTATTCATATGATGCGATACAATTAAGTTTATTTTATCATATTCAAAATCACTCCCCCAGAAACCTTTAATACCTCTTTGGTATCCCAAAATAAAAACAGGTAGTTTAGCCCGCTCAACCCTAAATCTATCGTGCCCCCTAGAAACCATAATTTCTTTGTATGCCCATCTTCCTTCAACACCAATGGAGCTATTTGTAAAGGCGCTCTTTAATACTGGCGGATCTCCAGGATTAGCACCAGGCGTTGTATAGGCAAAAACAAAATCACCTAAGGGTCTAAAGGTATTGTGATCTAGCAAAAACTTAAGTGTCCAATTGCTAGAAAAGGTTTGTGTAAAGGTAAAATTTACCTCTTCCGTCCTATTTAATCTAATGTTGGAAGAAAAGAAATTAAAGAACTGAAAGAACCCACCACTTAAGGCATAACTAATAGGGGAGTTAGTTATCCCTAAAATGTCATTGTCTTTTCTATATTTTATAGAGGCAACTGTCCAGCGCCTTGGGTCAATAATATAATCTAACCCTACTTTATACTTAAATTCTTCATCTCTTAAACCATAGGCCACATAAGTATTAAAAACAAACTTACTACTAAAATCGTAGTTGGTTTTAAAGCCCATTCTTAACCTAACCCCTTCCACATTATTAAACGCAATAATATTCATATAAGGCCCCCAGTCTAACTTTCCAATACGTTTGTATCCTTCTACCACTGTATGCACAATATCAACATAAGTTTTAACGATGGGAAGATTGTTTACTGAGTCAACCTTGTTAAACATCTCCTTTTCAATAGAAGATAAGGGTTCCGTTCTTTTTACTTCCCAATAAGAAGAATCTTTCTGACTTGCATTTTCTAAGGTAACAATTGGGTAATCAAAAAATTCTTTGTTTAGTCCAACACCAGTTTCAATATTAGTATAGGCATTGTAAAAGCCTGCCACCATACCAGACCCATTTTTTTGCAATCTTTCAAAATCAAAAATGATTCTACTTTTCGATGTAATCCAGGCCTCCTGCTTAGTGGGCTGCATCTCTTGCTGTATTTTTATGCGTTGTACAAAGTTTACATTTGCCTCTTTACTCACTATTAAATCTACTTGCTTTAAGGCAAAAGTGCTATCCGTTATCCATAACAACCCTTCAAATCCTAAGTCTTGTTTGCGCTTTAAATTTAATTGAATTTTATAACATTTATTTCCTTCAATTTCTAATGAATCTAATAGTGTATAAACGTAATAATAGTGAGCAACATCGGCTAAGGGTGAAATAAAATCTTTGTTTAAAATGCGTACAAAATTATGGTTAAGATTATAATGATGTAATTGTCCTCCCATTAAATCCATTAAATAAGAGTTGGCTTCTATTCCAATACCAGAATACTTACTTCCCTCAATTACCTCTTTTCCTTTATTGATGCTTTTTAAATAGTAATATTTAGAAAAGGTTTCACTTACAAATGCTGGTAGAATATGTTTGCCTTCATCGTTCTTCATTTGGTGAATGGTATCAAATAAAGAACTTAATGGTTTAAACATTTTATTGTTTTTCATTTCATCCGAAATATTTGTAAGAGAGATATCTACTTTACTGTAAGAATCATATTGATAACTTTCTATTTCATCTTGATTTATTTGCTTCTTTTTTCTTCTGGCAGCATCCACAATTCTAAGTGCAGGATTTACACCAGGCGTAATTACTGCTTCTCGCATCTCCATTGTTTGCTCGGTCAACTCAACTAAAATTTGTTGGGTTTGCCCGCGTTTAATTCTAACCTTAAACGGATAGTAGCCAACATAGGTAACCATTAAAGTGTCGGGATTATTTTTACTAACTAGTTTAAATCTTCCTTCAAAATCGGAGGTTGTCCCACCCGATACGCCTTTAAATCCAATGCTTACATAAGGTAGCGCTTCCTTCGTTCTTTTGTCTTGTACTTTACCAATAACTATTGTTTCGGTTTGACCCAATATTAGAAACGGAAGTAGTAAAAAGGGAAGGCTAGCTAAGTATTTCACTTCAGCAAACGCATTTTCATTCTAATGTTGCTTATAGGTCTATCTCCAGGCATGGTGGGTTGGTTGGCAATTTTATCAATTACTTCTAAGCCCAGTTCTACTTCCCCAAATACGGTATAACTGCCATCTAAATGCGGCGCCCCGCCTAGATTTACATATTCACCCATGTGGTCTAAATTTACCTCAAAAGCTTTAGGATATTCTTCAGCATATCTAGCGTCTACTACCTTCTGTAAATTTTCCATATACCTTCTTAAAGCTTCTTTATCGCCAGATTGTTGTAAACTACTTACAGCTTTTTGAACTGAATCAGTTTGGTAACATGCATAAAGAATAGTTTGCTTGTTGTTTAAATTGCGTGAATTCAGTATTTGTTCTAACTCTTGCGTGGTGAAAGTTTTTCCATGCACAATATAAAATTGGCAACCGCTGCTTGCCTTCTCTGGATTATTATCTCTTGCAGCAGCCAAGGCGCCCTTCTTATGGTATAGATACTGATTTATTTCCGCTGGTATTCTATAACCAATATCGCCACTTCCTAGAGCAGCAGTAGAATCTGCATACTTAGAAGTTGGGTCTCCTCCTTGTATCATAAAAGATTTAATAACTCTATGAAACAATAAACTGTCATAGAATTTCTCATTCACTAATTTTATAAAATTATCTCTGTGCTTGGGCGTTTCATTGTATAGTTTAACAATCATCGTCCCAAACTCCGTTGTAATTTCAACCCTTTGTTCTTTTTCTTTTTTTGGCTGTTTTACAACCGTATGCACAGGGGCTTTGGTAGTTGTTTTTGCAGCTGGTTTGGTTGTTGGTTTTGTAGTTGCCTTTTTGGTCTGAGCCGAACTTGTTCCAATCACTAAAATTAAACTAAGTAGGAAAATGCTAATTTTCTTCATATCTTATAATTAAACTTATGGGATGCAATTTATAAAGAAAATCTTAGAGATACACTAGGTCAATAAATGCCAAAGCGATTCCATATAGCTAGGGTCATTAATTTTGTCTTCTGCACCATCTGCTATAATTCTTTCCAAAAGTGCATCATTTTTCTTTCCCATGTCTAGGGCATACTTATAACCGCTTAAACTAAAAGTAGTTAACTCATATTGAGATTTAAATTTATCTGGGTATAAATCAGCCACTTCGTGCTCAATATGTTTTTTATGCAAGAAATGCTTGTCACCCACTTTATCCGCCATTTCATAATAATTTTGAATGGCTAGGTCGGCAATTGCGTCGGCATTAGGCTTACGTTCTTTCTGGTACTCATCAAAAATGGTATTCCAATCATCACCGTATTTTTCTACCATTTGATCCAAAACCACAATATCTTCAAAGCTACAATTCATACCTTGACCGTAAAATGGTACTACTGCGTGGGCAGCATCTCCAGCTAAGGCTAATTTATCTTCTTTAACCCAAGGATAGCAGCGTACAGTTACCAAACTCGAAGTTGGATTGTGCATATAATCCTCCAATAAAGTTGGCATCATAGGAACGGCATCCGCAAATTCTTTTTCAAAGAAATGCTTCACATCCTCTTTAGTTTTAATGCCATCAAATACTTCGAAGGGCATAAATAAAGTGCAGGTAAAATCTCCGGCAGGGTTGGGTAAGGCAATCATCATAAACGACCCACGTGGCCAAATATGTAAGGCATTTTTCTCCATTCTAAAGGAGTTGTTTTCCCCTTCGGGAATAACCAATTCTTTGTAACCAACATGCAAATAGGATTGAGAATAATTAAACCTATCACTCACTTGTAACTTTCCTCTGGTTGCTGCGAATGCACCGTCAGTACCTATTATGCGAGAGCCTTTAATGGTTTTTTGAGTACCATCTTCTAGTTGAAAAATTGCGGTAGTATTATCTACATCTACATCAATGCAACGAGAATTAAAATAGATAGTTATGTTTTCAAATTCATCTGCTAGCTCAATCAGCTTTTGGTTCAAACGGCCGCGAGAAACAGAATTGATGGCTTGGCCTTCTTTACCATAAGGATGGTAAGAGAGCTCACCAGTTTTGCTATGCATCATTCTGCCATACATGGGTATAGCATCTGCTAAGATTTCTTTATCTAAACCAATTTTTTCTAAGGCATGTAATCCTCTTGTGCTTAAAGCTAGGTTTATAGATCTACCTTGATAAACACTTGCCTTACGCATATCTGGTCTGCGCTCAAACAAATTTACTTCAAAGCCGCGTTTGGCCATGTAAATAGCTGCTAAACTTCCTGCTAATCCGCCGCCTATAATGGTAATTTTTTCTGACATATCTTATTTCTTAAAATAGTTGTTTAAGGCTTCTCCAACCTGATAAATATCTTCAAAAGAGTTGTACATAGGTACTGCACTCATTCTTATAACATCTGGTTCGCGCCAATCTGGAATAATATTTTGGGAGCACAAATAATCAAAAAGCGCTTTGCCATTTTCTTTCACTATGATAGACAATTGGCAGCCTCTTTGGTTTGGATCGGAGGGTGTAATAATGGTAAGGTGTTGAGAAAAAGCCTGTAATATAAACTCCAAATATCCTGTTAGCAAAACACTTTTAGCTCTTAAATTTTCCATGCCAGCTTCTGCGAATAATTCTAGTGAGGCTTTATGAATGGCCATTGGAAATATTTGTGCATTGCTCAATTGCCAGCCTGCAGCACCTTCCATAGGTTTAAATCCTTTCTTCATTAGAAAGCGTTCTTTTTCATCGTGTCCCCACCAGCCCGCAAATCTTACGATGTCTGGTCTATTGGCAAATCGCTCGTGCACAAAAACGCCGCTGGTGCCACCCGGACCAGAATTTAAATATTTATAGGTACACCAAACTGCAAAATCAACATCCCAATCGTGTAATTGCAAATGCAAATTACCAGCAGCATGCGCCAAGTCAAAACCCGCAATTGCGCCAACTTTATGAGCCGCGGCGGCAATACTTTTCATATCAAAGGCCTGCCCAGAATAATAATTTACGCCGCCTATCATCACTATGGCTAAACTGTCTTTGTTGGCTTCTATTTGAGCCAAAATATCTTCAGTTCTTAAAGTATATTCTCCTGCTCTTGGTTTTAATTCTATGATCGCGTCATCTGGGTTCAAACCATGAAAACGTGCTTGCGTTTCCAAGGCGTATTGGTCTGATGGGAATGCCGTGGCTTCCATCATTATTTTGTAGCGAGTAGCAGTTGGCTTATAAAAGCTAACCATCATTAAATGCAAGTTCGTTGTTAGGTTATTCATGATAACCACTTCTTGCGGTTTTGCTCCTACTATTTTAGCTGCATTTTCTGTTAAAAAATGATGGTAATATTTCCATGGATTTTTCCCATCAAAATGGCCATCTACGCCAAATTCTGCCCAATCGTTTAACTCTTGTTCTATGGCTGCTTTAGCGTTTTTAGGTTGAAGCCCAAGGGAGTTACCACAAAGGTAAACTACATGTTTGCCTTCTTTTTTTAAGAGATGAAACTTATCTTTAAAAGAGGCCAAAGGGTCTTGTTGATCCAAAGACTTGGCAAAAGAGATTGAATTTTGATATTCCATGTAAAACTATAAATCATGCAAGTTTAACAGAAAAACCTGAAAGATAAGCAGAATAAAACTTGCTTTTCTTATCTTTCCCATCCTTAAAAAATTTACAAATGAAGATTATTCCTTGCAAATGGAAACATCATGCCGCTCTAGCAGAACTAGGTGCAAGTACTTTTTATGAAACCTTTAGGCCGCATAATTCCGAGGAAGATATGCAAGCTTATTTAGCAAATACCTATACTCCAGCCTTGGTTCAAGCCAACCTCAAAAAAATTGGCATACATTATTTTTTAGGTTATGATAATTTGGGTGATCAAGGGTATATAAAATTAATTGAAAACCCAGAAGGGATAAACCTTGAAGGCAAAATTATGGAGCTTGAGAAAATATATGTGCGCAGCTCGGCACAGGGTTCTGGCTTAGCCAAATTATTAATGGAACAAGCCACAACGCTTAGCAAACAATTGGGCTTTGATTACCTCTATTTAGGGGTTTGGCAAGAGAACACTAGAGCCATAGCCTTTTACAAGAAAAATGGTTTTGAAATATTTGATACCAGAAAATTCCAATTGGGTTCTCACTGGTGCGAGGATTATTTACTTTCTTTAAAACTTACTTGATTGCTACTTTGATTTCGTTATTTTCGTTTATAAATACATTCTAAACATGAAAAAAATTATACTTTTCAACTTACTTTTATTAAGCATAAGTGTCTCTTATGCCCAGCGTTTTCTTACGCCACAATTCGATTCTGTAACTATTACCAATGATATTCAATATGGTTTTAATTTTAATGTAAATGGAGATAGCACCAATTTGTTTTTAGACTTATATCAACCTTTTGGTGATGCATTAAACAGCAGACCAGTATTGGTTTTGGCGCATGGTGGTTCTTTTGTGCAGGGCAATAAACGTTCTGCCGATATGGTAAAAATTTGTAAAGAATTGGCCAGACGTGGTTATGTGGTTGCCTCTATTCAATACCGCTTAGGCATTAGCCTTGGGGGTGGTAAAACGCTAGAAACTGTTTTTAGAGAAGCGGTATGGCGCGGCACACAGGATGGCAGAGCAGCGGTGCGCTTTATGCGAAAACATATTGCAGATGGCAATGCTTGGAAACTAAATACCGACCAGTTTTATACAGGTGGTGTTTCTGCTGGTGGTGTATTAGGTTTACAATTGGCATGTTTAGATTTGCCATCAGAGCTTGCTTCCATAGACCTTGATACGCTTGCTTTAGGCGGCATTGAAGGCAATAGCGGAAACGCTGGCTATAGCTGGAAAGTAAATGGCGTTATTAATTTATGCGGTGCCTTAGGCAATGTAAATTGGATGAGCAATAACACCAATATAAGCATCTGCAATATGCATGGCGATTTAGATAAAACCGTTCCCTACAAAACAGATTATTTTAAATTTTTAAGTTCACCTGTTTCTATTTTACAAGGAGGGTTTTCGGTAGATAGCGCAGCAAAATCATTTGGTATAAATTCTAGATTGTACACGTTTAATGGCGCAGATCATGTGCCTTTTGTTGGTTCAACAGCTGCCAATATTGCCTATATGGATACCACCATTAAATATATAAGTACTTATTTATATCGTTTTGTAACTGGTAATATTCCTGCAAGCACTCATGAAATTAGTAAGAAAATAACTGTTGCTAAAGTATATCCTAATCCTAGCAATGGCAGTATTAATTTTGCAAATTTTGCTAAAGGTTCTCCAGTTCAAATTTTAGATTTAAACGGTAAGGTAGTATTTTCTGTTAACGTATTGGACCCAATAGAACAAGTTGAACTAAATCTCTCGAAGGGTTTGTATGTTGTATTCGGTTATGATGAACAAAATGCAACTTACTTGCAAAAAATTGTGATAGAATAATGGCTCTTCGATTTTATAAAATATACGACTTCGAAACACATGGTGAAGAACCGCAAGCATTATTAAGCAATAGAACCGTAGAAGTGGAAGGTAAGCGTATTTGTTTAGTACGTTTACCAGAAGGCTACTTTGCCATTGATGATAAATGTCCACATGCAGGAGCACGCCTAGGTAGCGGCAAATGCACGCCAGAAGGTATGGTTATTTGTCCCGTGCACCGCTACCAGTACAATGCTAAAACAGGCAGAGGCCTTCCAGAACAAGGAGATTATGTTAACCATTACCCTGTAGAAACTCGCAAAGACGGCGTTTATATTGGCTTCGAAAAAAAGTGGTGGCAGTTCTAAGTTATTTTACAAATGCGCCTTCTTTACCTTATAGCAGCTAAACCTCTTTAATACATGGAAATCATCCTTAGAAAGGCCAATGAATGTGATTTTGAAGACATTTTATCCTTAATTAAGGAGCTTGCTACTTTTGAAAAAGCACCCGAAAAGGTAACCAATAGTGTGCAGCAAATGCAACTTGAAAAGGATTATTTTCATTGCTATGTGGCAGAGAATGAAACCAAAGAAATAGTTGGTATGGCCTTGTATTTTTTTGCCTATTATACCTGGGTAGGGAAGTCACTTTATTTAGATGATTTGTATGTTAAAGAATCTTGCAGAGGACAAAAAATTGGTTCTAAGTTATTGGTAAAAATCTTTGAAATAGCCAAGGAAGAAAATTGCAAAAGAATGCGCTGG
>JBIKKC010000176.1:0-4958 GCA_044360615.1 Bacteroidia bacterium
AGAAACAGGTATAGTTGGATTGGTATTACATATAATTACCTTAGTATTAATCTTACTCATTGGCGTTTTTAAGGTTTTTCAACTCAAAGACCCAGATATTCGGCAACGTATGATTGCCCTAACCTGTGGCTATTTTGGTATTGTTGTAGCAAGTTATGGTAACCAAATTTTAGGGCAAATGCCTACTGGTACTATCATTTATTTTTCTATGGCCTATATGTTTTTATGCAGCAATTGGGATAAAGAAACGGATGCTTATAAAGCTTATTTGGCGCATAAAGAATCCTTGGTTCAAGAAGAAAATAAACTAGATAAGCCTTATGAGGTTGGCGTAAGAATGGGAAAAAAAGTAAGCGTAAGAATCTCTTAATTGCTTATTTCTGTTGGTAAGTTAAGTGCTCTCCAAGCTTTAAAACCGCCATCCAAATCCACTACATGCGAAAAGCCTTTTTTATTCATGAGTTCAGCTGCTTCAGAACTTCTTCCTCCACTTGCACAATACAGGTAATAAGTTTTTGTTTTATCTAATTGATCTACTCGCGCCTCAAAATCCTCAGAAAAAATATCCATCGCTTTGGCTCCAGAAATCATACCTTTCTTTTGTTCAGAAGCAGTTCTAACATCAATAATCATTCCTGGTTCGGACTTAATCCTAGCTTCAAACTCCTTTGCATTTAGCAATTCCATGGCAGGTTTCTCCGTGGTTGCATTTTCCTTTTTGTTGTTCTGTGAGCAGGCATAAAAGGTGCTTAAAGAAAATAAAAGAAGGGTGGCAAATAGATTACGCATAATTTAATTTTTATTGAGCCACAAACTTAATAATTTGTGCCCTCAAATGAAAGTAACATTCTTAGGAACTGGAACCTCACAAGGTGTGCCCATTATTGCCTGCGATTGTGTAGTGTGTTCCTCTTTGGATAAGAGGGATAAAAGACTACGCTCAAGTATTTTGGTTCAATATGAAGACCTCAATATTGTGGTAGATTCTGGTCCGGATTTTAGAGAACAAATGTTACAATCTGGCATAAAACACCTAGATGGTATTGTATACACCCATGCGCATCGCGACCATGTATCTGGTCTAGATGATATTCGCGGTTTTAACTTTAAGATGAAAAAGGAGATTGATTTGTATTGCGAAAAAAGGGTTGAGGTAGCTATTAAACATGAGTTTTTTTACGCTTTTGAAGAACCTAAATACCCAGGTGTGCCCGAAATGAAATTGCATACCATAGATATCAATCCTTTTCAAATTAAAGGTTTTAACATTATTCCAATTCAAGTTTACCATCATAAATTACCTGTTCTAGGGTTTCGATTTAGAGATTTTGTGTATATCACAGATGCCAATCAAATCCCATCCACGGAGATGGATAAAATTAAAGGTTGTGAGGTATTGGTTTTAAATGCCTTGCGTCGAGATTTTCATATCTCACATTTTACCCTAGAAGAAGCCTTACAAATTGTAGAACAAGTACAACCCAAAGCTGCCTATTTTACACATATTAGCCATCAATTGGGCGTACACGAGCAAGTAGAAAATGAGTTGCCTAATCATGTTCATTTGGCTTATGATGGCCTGCAAGTAGTTTGTAAATGAAAACCATTCATCAAGATGCCGCGCTTATTCCTTGGTTAGCTCAGGATCTTAACCAACAACTTAAAGGATTTTTTTTACAAGATGCATTTTCTGCAAATGAACAAGCAGCTACGCTTGTTTTTGTTAAAGGAAAAGAGCAACTAAGCATGGTATTAAACATTCAGGCAAAAACGGGTTTGTTATTTTTTTATGAACATGAAATAGAGCGGCAATCTGGCGTGCAACCTTTGTTTAAAGAATTAATAGGCTTGCCAATAATTGCTGTAAATCCGCATGCCAATAACCGGTCTTTTGAGATTTGTTTTGAGAAGGAGTATCTCCTATTATTTAAATTGTATGGTGCCTTAAGTAATATCCTTTTATGGAGGCAAGAAAAGGTGTTACAATTATTTAGGCCATCTATTATAAACGATAGAGCTACAACCTTGATAGACCTAATTGGCAAGGAGCCTAAAATAGCCATTACGCCGCTTACATCTTTGTTTATTTGTTTAAAAGACGAGGCTGCTGCGCAACAAATCTGCCTAACTACAGAGGCCGAATATCAGGTTTATTGGCAAGGAAACCACTTATTAGAAGCGTTAACAGTTTTTGCTAAATACTATTTAAACCACTATTTGTTTTATGAAACCCAAAGGCAATTATTAAGTGGCTTGAACCAAAAGATAAAGCGTAAATCTGCTGAATTAGTTGCTAATGAGAATAGGCTTTTTCAATTACAAACAGAAGTGCCGCCAGAAGAATTAGGACATTTGTTAATGGCTAACTTACACGTAATTAAAAAAGGTGAAACCAGCATTTTAGTTCATGATTTTTACCGAAACCAACCTTTAGAAATTAAGCTTAAGAAAGATTTAAGCGCCGCTGCAAATGCAGAACATTATTACAAGAAATCTCGAAACCGAAAATATGAATTGGTTCAAGTAGAAAAGAAAATTATACAAGCTAAAAGCGAAATTGAACTTTTGCAACAAAAACTAAACGCTGTAAATGCTGCAACACGTTTAAGAGATTTAAACGCTTTGAACCCAATTTCTATTCAAGGCAAAAATAAATCTGTTCTTGCCCCAGAGAAATTTAGAAGGTTTGAAAAAGAGGGTTTTGTAATCTACGTTGGAAAAGGTTCGGAAAACAATGATGAGTTAACGCAAAAAATGGCAAAGAAAGATGATTTATGGTTACATGCCAGAGGCGTAGCTGGAAGTCATGTAGTAATTAAACAAAGTCCCGGAAAGCCTTTTCCTAAAGCAGTTATAGAATATGCAGCCCAATTGGCTGCATATTATTCTAAGGCAAAGGGCAGCGATTTGGTGCCCGTTATTTACACGCCTAAAAAGTTTGTAAGAAAACCAAAAGGTTCTAATCCTGGCCAAGTTGTTGTAGATAGGGAAGAGGTAATTTTGGTTAGCCCAGCTACCTAAATTATATATTGGTTAAGGCTATTTATTAGCCTTTCTTTTACTTTCCTTTGTTGCGTATGAATGTACTTTTAAATTACCTAAAGCGCTATAAAGGCTTGGTTGGCTTAGCCTTGTTGTTTGCTGCCTTAAACCAATTATTTTCTCTATTAGACCCTTATATTTATGGTAAAATAATTGATAGGTTCGCCACTAGGCCTGGAGATTATAATGAAGATACCTATGTTAAAGGTGTGGCTATTTTAATCGGCGCAGCTATTGGGGTGGCTATGGTGAGTCGCATTGCTAAAGCCTTTCAAGATTATACCCTTAATGTCATTATCCAAAAATTTGGTGCAGATGTGTTTACAGACGGACTCAAACATTCTTTACAATTGCCTTTTCAAGAATTTGAAGACCAACGTTCGGGTGAATTACTTAACGTTATGCAGAAGGTGAGAACAGATTCTGAGAAGTTTATCATAAATTTCATCAACATCTTTTTTACCTCGGTGGTGGGAATTATTTTTGTTATCATCTATGCCATTCAAGTTAAGCCTTCACTTATCTTAATCTATTTTGGTGCCAGTTTATTATTAGGATTTTTAACCAGTTTTCTTTCTAAAAAAGTTAAAAAAGTACAACAACGTATTGTGCAACAAACCAAAGTATTGGCGGGCTCTACCACAGAATCGTTGCGCAATATAGAACTTATTAAAAGTTTAGGTTTAACCCAACAAGAAATGCGTAGGTTAAACCAAAGTACTCAAAAAATACTAAGGCTCGAACTTGATAAGGTTAAAAGTATTCGTAGTATCAGTTTTGTGCAAGGTACCATTGTTAATTTTTTGCGTCAGAGCATTTTGTTTATGCTTCTATATATGATTTTTCATAAGGATATGAGTTTGGGCCAATTAATGACCTTACAGTTTTATTCCTTCTTTATTTTTGGACCCTTACAAGAAATGGGTAATGTGATTTTAAGTTATAGAGAAGCAGAGGCTTCTCTAATAAACTTCAAGCGCATTATGGATAAACCTATTGAGGTAAAGCCTTTGAACCCTATAGCTTTAAACAATTTAACAAAGCTGTCTTTTGATAAGGTTAGTTTTAAACACAAAACTTCCGATAATTATGCCTTACAACAAATTTCTTTTGAAGCAGGAGTTGGCGAAACCATTGCTTTTGTTGGACCTTCTGGTTCTGGCAAAACTACTTTGGTAAAAATGCTAGTAGGTTTATACCAGCCGCTAGAAGGGCAAATTAAGTACAACAATATACAAACAAACGACATTAACTTTGAGGAGTTAAGGGCTCAAATTGGCTTTGTTACCCAAGACACCCAATTGTTTAGTGGTACTATTAAAGAGAACCTACAATTTGTAAATCCCAATAGCAACGACACCGAAATTTTAGATGCCTTGCATAAAGCTGCTTGCCAAAATTTATTAGCAAGAAGCGAGAATGGAATTTATAGTGTAATAGGGGAGGGTGGCATTAAAATTTCTGGAGGCGAAAAGCAAAGATTATCTATTGCGCGCGCGCTGTTGAGAAATCCAAAGTTGCTCATTTTTGATGAAGCAACATCTGCTTTAGACTCTATCACAGAGGAAGAGATTAGCAAAACCATAAGAGAAATAAGCGCCAAAAAAGAACAAATTACCGTAATGATTGCTCATAGATTAAGCACCATAATGCATGCAGACAGAATTTATGTGCTAGAAAAAGGAAATATGGTAGAAACTGGAACCCACCAAAACCTTATTGCTGAAAAGGGTCTTTACTATGCCATGTGGCGCCAACAAATTGGGGAGAGAAATTCAAAACAAGTATAAAGTATGCTTGCCCGATGTAGCTTTAGCGAAGGCGGGAACTAGGAACTATGAACTATGAAGCATGAAGTATGAAGTATGAAGTATGAAGTATGAAGTATGAAGTATGAAGTATGAAGTATGAAGTAT
>JBIKKC010000177.1:0-4953 GCA_044360615.1 Bacteroidia bacterium
TTCTTGACATTGGTACTTACCACCCCATTCTTCTACTAAGATATTCATGGCAGATAACTGCTCCCTAATTCTATCAGGATTTGCAGCGTCACGGTCAATTTTGTTTAATGCAAAAACAATAGGTACTCCAGCTGCTTGTGCATGTGAAATAGCCTCTTTGGTTTGAGGCATTACGCTATCATCTGCTGCAATTACAATAATTACCACGTCTGTTAGTTTAGCACCACGTGCACGCATGGCAGTAAACGCTTCGTGACCAGGAGTATCTAAGAAGGTAATTTTCTTACCACTTTCTAATTTTACTTCGTAGGCACCAATATGTTGGGTAATACCACCTGCTTCTCCTTTTACTACATTGGCACTACGGATATAATCTAGTAAAGATGTTTTACCATGATCTACGTGTCCCATTACAGTAACAATAGGTGCGCGAGGTTCTAATGTATCTGGTTCGTCCTCTTCTTCTTCTACAGCTTCAACCATGTCGGCAGAAACAAATTCTACTTCAAAGCCAAATTCTTCTGCAACAATAGCAATGGTTTCGGCATCCAGACGTTGGTTAATAGAAACCATCATTCCCAAACTCATACAAGCGGCAATAATTTGCGTTACTTGTAGGTTCATCATACTGGCTAATTCGTTGGCTGTTACAAACTCAGTTACTTGTAGTTTGTTTTTGTCCATCTCATCCTGAGCCATTTGCTCTTCGCGCTCATGTGCTTTATCAGAACGTTTTTGCTTACGTATTTTAGAACGTACTTGACCAATATTAGGATTTTTACTTCCAGGATTTAGTCGAGCAAGGGTTGCCTTTAATTTATCTTGAATTTCCTTATCGGAGATTTCTGTTTTAACTTCTGGTTTACCCGTATTTGGTCTGTTATTACCGCCTCTGTTATTGTTATTTAAGCGATTACCACCACCTTGCCCAGGAGGTCTGTTACCACCGCCTTGTCCGGGAGGCCTGTTGTTGCCGCCTTGGTAGCCGCCACCCGGTCTATTTTGGTTATTACCACCACCTTGCGCAGGATCTACTCTTTGGGCACCCGTGGAATCAACTTGTTTGCGCTTGCGTTTGCGTTTATTATCTACACTACTATCGCTGCTGGCAACAGGAGTAGGTTTTTTAGGTGGATCTTTTTTGAGTTCAATTTTTCCAAGAACTTTAAGTCCATCTAATTTTTCATATTTTACCTCAGTTACCTTTATTTCATCTAGTTCTGTAGGTTCAACCGAAACCTCTACAATTGGCTCTGCATGTGTTTCTGGAGCGGGTTCTTTAATGGATTCAACTTTTTGCTTAGCTGTTATTTTAACAGGAGGTGCCTCTTTTTCTTCTGGTTTTTTACCTTTTTTAGGCTTTTTACCAGCATCTAAATCAATTTTCCCAACAACTTTTAAGCCTTTGCTTTCATCTTTAATAGGTTCAGTAATAGGCTCTTCTTTTGCCATTTCAATTGGTACAACAACTGGCTCAGGCGCAATAGGTGTTGCAATAACTGGCTCAGGTTGTTTTACTTCTGCTTTTGGCTTCTCTTTTACCTCTTCTGCTTTAGGAGTTTCAACTTCGGGTTTTCGCTCTGGTGCAACAGATTTTATGATGCCACTCTTAATTAGAATACCTTCTTCTTCTTCCTCTTCTTCAACAACCACAATTTTGGGTTTAGGTATTTCTATAACCGTATTTTGTGGCTTTACTCTGTCTTTACCAAGTTGGTTAGCTTCTTGTTTAACCTTCTTTTCAGACGAATACTCTGCAAGGAGTAAGTTATACTGTTCATCACTAAGTTTAGTAGTAGGTTTAGCCTCTATACTGTGACCTTTCTTGCCAAGAAATTCAACAACAGTGGTTACACCCACATTGAATTCCTTCGCTGCTGCACTTAGTCTTTTTATTCCTGTTGTTTCGCTCATTCTGCGCTTTTCTTCCTAAAAATTTGTGCGAATATCGTGTTTTACCATGGATATTCCTCATGGGCCTTAAGATAAGCTTAAGGGTTTATTCGAATTCGGCTTCTAAAATTCTACGAACTTCTAAGACTGTTTCTTCTTCAAGTTCTGTTCTTCTTACCAATTCTTCACTAGATATAGCAAGCACAGCTTTGGCAGTATCTAAGCCAAGGCCTTTTAGCTCGTCTATAATCCAGCTATCAATTTCATCCGAGAATTCATCCAAATCAATATCCTCTTCTTCCACTTCTGCCTCGCGGTAAACATCAATTTCGTAACCCACTAATTTACCAGCAAGCTTAATATTATGACCACCTTTTCCAATGGCTAAAGAAACTTGGTCGGGTTTTAAATAAACACTTACACGTTTTTTGTCCTCATCCATTTTTATACTGCTTATTTTGGCAGGGCTTAAAGCGCGTTGAACCAATAAAGAAGTGTTTGCAGTATAATTTATAACGTCAATATTTTCGTTACGTAATTCTCTTACAATACCATGTATTCTTGAACCTTTCATACCCACACAAGCGCCCACTGGATCAATACGGTCATCGTAACTTTCTACAGCAACTTTGGCACGTTCGCCTGGTTCGCGTACAATTTTCTTGATACTAATTAAGCCATCAATAATTTCTGGTACTTCCTGCTCAAACAAACGCTCAAGCAATACAGGTGAGGTGCGCGAAAGAATAATTCTTGGGTTACCATTGTGCATTTCTACTTTTAAAACTACTGCACGAATAGAATCACCTTTTTTGTAGAAATCTGCTGGAATCATTTCTGTTTTTGGCAACAACAATTCATTACCCGCATCATCCAAAATCATGATTTCTTTTTTCCAGATTTGGTAAACTTCGCCGGTAATAATTTCGCCTACACGGTCTTTGTAGCGTTTGTAGAATTCGTCTTTTTCTAATTCTAATACTTTCGATAATAAAGTTTGGCGGGCAGAAAGCACGGCACGACGTCCAAAAATAGCCAAACCAACCTCTTGGGTAACATCTTCGCCAATTTCAAAATCTGGTTCAATTTTGTGGGCATCGGTTATAGAGATTTGCGTGTTTTCATCTTCCACTTCGCCATCGTGCACAATAACGCGGTTGTGCCAAATTTCTAAGTCACCACTTTTATCATTGATAATTACGTCAAAATTTTCGTCGCTATTAAAGCGTTTGCGAAGCATTCCACGAAATACGTCTTCCAAAACGCGCTGCATGGTTGCGCGGTCGATGTTTTTAAATTCTTTAAACTCACTAAACGAGTCTATTAATCCAGCACTGTGCATATTCTTAAATTTAAATTTATATTTTCAGTTTTAGTTAAATGAAACCATTACATAAGCCTCTTCAATGTCGGCAAATGCTAAGTCTTTAAATATTGGTTCTTTAGCTTGATAGGCTTTTTTATTGTCTTTTAATTGCAGATGCAGGGTTTCGCCGTCAATAGAAAGTAATTTACCTAATAATTCTGTTTTGGCTTTCAAGGTAATTTTTAACTCTCTTCCAATATGCTTAGGATATTGCCTAAACATAAAAAGGGGTTTATCTACCCCTGGCGAAGAAACCTCTAATTTGTAGGGATTATCTCCAAAGTCTAGTTCATCTAATTTATTTGAAAGGTGTCTATTTAGGCTCCGGCATTGTTCTATGGTAAGTGGCCCATCGCTATCTATAAGCACCAAAAGCTTGCCACCACCGGGTTTAAACTCAATGTCTACAATAAATACCGAAGGGTCTAAAACCTCCGAACTCCACATTTTTATTTGTTCTGCTATCTGCATAGTTAACAAAAGAGGGGACTTTTGGTCCCCTCTTAATTCATTTATATCGCTACAAATATAAGCGCAATTTGCTAAAAGTCAAATTTATTTGCTGTAAGAGTACCTAGAAAAATTAATTATAAAATCAATTATAATTTAAATGGGCTATCGCTGCACTACAATTTTTCCTCTGGCTGAACCAAGCGCATGCTGAAGCGTATAGAAATATATGCCGGAGGCGAAGGTTTGGGAGGGGATGGTAAGAAGGTTGGAGGACGGAGGACCGATGACGGATGAAGGGCTTTGGCCAGAAGCATTTAACTCGGTTTGCCATATTAGTTTTCCTTGTGCATCGGTGATTACTAAAGTGGCGTTTTCGCTTAGGGTGTATTGTAAGGTGGTATTGCCTTCGGTAGGGTTAGGATATAAAATTGCTTCTATGCCTGCTCCTCCCACTCTAACTCTTTCTGTTTCTCTTTCTCTTTCTTCTCCCCAAATCCGCATATTACCACCCCAATGCGCACTATCTATGTATACAGTATCGCAATAGGTATAAGTACCGCATTCATTAGTGGCGGTGAGGCAAACCCTAAATAGTGTATCAAAGGCTGGGAAAGTATGGTAAGGGTGTACTTGGTTGCTTGTGGCACTGCCATCGCCAAAGTCCCAACTATAGCGGTTTGAACCGTCTGTGGGTTCGGTGTAGTTTTCAAATACTACTGTGCTATCTAATTGTAATTGCACTGCAAAAGCAACCGTAGGTATGGTATCTACATACACTATAGTTTCGTCTATCTCTGCATATTCTGGCGTAATTACTTGTTGTATATAGGTGGTAGTTCTGGTAGGTTCATCTATGGCAATAGCACTTTCTTGTAAGCTGCTATTAAAGCTGGTATCTGCACCTGTTATCTTTATCCAACTCATGCTAACTGTGCTTAAATTATTGGCTACAAAATCATCGTATAGGTTAAAAAAGTCTGTAAAGCCGCTGCTAAAGTTAGTGTAATTACCAATGCTGTTATAGTTGTTGGCTAAGTTGGTGTTTCTACTTAGTAGCGTTACAAAGGTATCTAAGGCATACATATCAGGGTCTGTAAATTCTGTAAGCGTTTCAAAATAGTTAGCAAACCAAGGCTCTTTTATAGTTCCTTCTCTGTTTAACTCTTCTGTAAAGTGCAAATACAAATTGCCTGCTCCCATGGCCCAACTTTTAAAGGTATTGGTTTGCATAAACATACTTA
>JBIKKC010000178.1:0-4942 GCA_044360615.1 Bacteroidia bacterium
TTCGTTGCCTAAGTAAGTATTCCAATTGATAAGGATGGAATTAGTGGGGCGGTATTCTATTTGGGTAGCCACAGCTAAATTATTGTTTACGTCGGCAATTTGTTGCCAACCATTAATTAAGTAACCATAGGCAGTAAGTTTTTTGCCAATAGGGACACTTATTCTTGCGCCACTTAAATAATAGGGTGCATTTTCGGCGGCAAAACTTCTAGAATACAAAAACTGGTCCTTAGAAATGGCAGTTTCATTGGTAAAGGGAGATCCAAAAATTCCGGCATCTAACCAAATATTCCTTTTCTTAGAAATCCTAACACCAGCGTTGGCTTCAAATATATTCTTTAAAGTGCCAGGCTCTGCGGCGTAATTGGCATTCATATAAGTACCCACGGCAGGGGCAAAACGCGCCCTTACAAATTCATCTTGGTAGCGAATATCTATATAGGCAAGATTGATGGAAATTTCTCTATTTCTGGACGATGATACTGCATAAGGTCTATCGCCATTGGGCGGCAAGTTTAAAGAGCGACCATAGTATAAGTCTACATAACCATTAATATTTACCTTCCCAGCCTCAAGACTATCTTTCCCATCTGTCATACCCATATTTTGAATTTGGGCATAGTTGGCAAATGCGATTAGGTTCAACCAGAGAAAAAAATAAACTTTACGTTTAGTTACGGCTATAGTTTGGTGCTTCTTTGGTAATTTTAATATCATGTGCATGACTTTCTTTAGCGCCTGCTGCGGTGATTTTTATAAATTTACCATTTGCTTGTAGTTCCTCCACCGTTTTAGCGCCACAATAGCCCATACCAGCTCTCAATCCACCCACAAATTGGTAAACAACCTCTTTTAGTAAGCCTTTATAAGGCACAATACCTACAATACCTTCTGGCACTAATTTGGCAATTTCGTCTTCTGCATCTTGAAAGTAGCGGTCTTTGCTTCCCTCTTTCATGGCTTCAATAGAACCCATTCCGCGGTAGCTTTTAAACTTTCTTCCTTCATAAATTACGGTTTCGCCTGGGCTTTCTTCTACACCAGCGAAAATAGAGCCGCTCATAACCGTGCTTGCTCCTGCTGCTAAGGCTTTAACTAAATCGCCACTGTATCTGATGCCGCCATCTGCAATAACAGGCACACCGCTGCCTTTAATGGCTTTGGCACTTTCATACACCGCTGTTAATTGCGGCACACCAATACCTGCAATAATTCTTGTGGTACAAATAGAACCTGGTCCAACACCTACCTTAACCGCATCTACGCCAGCATCTACTAGTGCTTTTGCAGCGTCTCCTGTAGCTATGTTTCCAGCTATAATATCAATGTTTGTAAAGGCTTTTCTTAATCTGCTCACTTCTCTTATTACGCCAGCAGAATGGCCATGGGCAGTATCTATAATTACTACATCTACGCCAGCTTTTACCAAGGCAGTAATTCTATCTTCCGTTTCTGGGGTAACGCCAACCGCAGCGCCTACAATTAACCTGCCATGCTTGTCTTTACAAGCCATAGGGTGGTCTTTTACTTTTAAAATATCTTTATAAGTAATGAGGCCTTTTAGTTTACCCTCTTTATCTACAACAGGAAGTTTTTCAATTTTATACTCTTGTAATATGCTTTCGGCTTGTGTTAAATCTGTGCCCTCTGGCGCGGTAACTAAATTTTCTTTTGTCATCACATTCACCACAGATTTATTCATGTCTTTTTCAAAACGTAAATCTCTATTGGTTAAAATGCCTACCAATTTGCCGTTATCATTAACAATAGGAATGCCCCCAATTTTATTCTCGGTCATCATTTTATGGGCATCTCTTAAAGTAGCAGAATCAGAAAGGGTAAGCGGGTCTATAATCATACCGCTCTCGCTGCGTTTTACACGTCTTACCTCTTCGGCTTGGCGTTCTATGCTCATGTTTTTGTGTAGAATGCCTACACCGCCTTGCTGCGCTAAAGCAATTGCCAACTTATATTCTGTAACCGTATCCATTGCTGCAGACAGCATAGGAATGTTGATGCGAATATTGCGTGAAAGTTGTGTGGCAGTTATTACCTCTCTTGGGAGTACTTCGGAGTAAGCAGGCAATAAAAGAACATCATCGTAGGTGAGGCCTTCTCCAAAGAATTTCTGATTATCATTAAACATGGCAAATACTTATGGTTATTTGCCGGGCAAAAATAGGGTTACGCAGGCACATTGCCAAATGTATTACTTTTTCTTAATGGCAAAAACATATTCTGCAAAGCCGGCAATGTCCCAAAATACCCCGCCAGGAATAAAACCATATTTAATAGTTTCACTAACAACAGTAAGGGGAAGCAAGGCAATATAGGGCCAATATCTTCTTGTGGTTCCGCGTAAAACCTCGCAACCATTAGTCTCTAAAACTTTTGTTACCTCGGCCACAGAATAAATTCTAACATGGGTAGGATCGTCATAAAAATTAAGGGTACGCTTCATGCTTGGAAGTTTGGTGCTTCTTTGGCCAGGGTATTCTATGTAGATATATCCGCCTTTTTTAAGTTTAGGTAACAATCCTTCAATTACCTTATCGCCATTGTGCAAATGCTCTATAATATGGCTCATCACAATTACATCGAAGTAATTATTTGGTATACTTTCAAATTGTAAAGCCGTTAAATCAAGTTCATAAAAACCACTCATTGCCTTAAAATCTGCAGCATCATTTTCATAGTTTTTGGTTATGTCTATGCCGTGGTATTCGCAGTTTGGAAATATAGCTTTAGTTTTAGTTGCACTGTGGCTTCCAGCACCTACATCTAAAAGCGCAAATTTTCTTTGTTTAAAATCTGAAGGAAGGAAGCGAAATTTATGTGGTGTAATTAATGTCATTCTTCTTCGGGTTTAGGTTTGGCCTCCATTTTATCTGCCATAATGCTTTTATCTAAGGCAAGTGTATCTAAAATTATGGATTTTGCAAGTGGCGATTTTAATATTCTCTCTTTAGGTAAATCAATAAAGTAAACTTTGCCCTCTGGCACGTTAATATAAGGTTTGCGCAACCATGGATTCAATAGCTTTAATAACTTGTAATTTATATAATTGTCTTTAGCCCATTTGGCTAAGTTGCCAATGCTCATGTCTGTTTTTAGTTTTACGGTTTGAACCGGATAGTATTTATCAGATTGCAAAAGATAAAATCCATATTTCTCAGGGTTTTCACCAATTTCTTTGATGGCCATTATTCTAAATAAATACCTAGCAGTTTCAACATTTAAATATAGCTCGTAATAGTTGTTAAGGCCTTGTTGTTGTATTTGTCGTTTAACTCCTTCAATTCCCATATTGTAACTGGCAGCAACCAAGCTCCAATCGCCAAGTTGTTTGTAGGCATCTTTAAAATAATTGCAAGCTGCTTGGGTAGCTTTTTCTATATGGTAACGTTCGTCTACTTCTTCATTAATTTCTAAGCCATAACGCTTGCCTGTTTTATCTAAGAATTGCCAAAAGCCTGCCGCACCAGCTGGACTCACCACATGTTGCAAGCCACTTTCTGCCAAGGCCAAATATTTAAAATCATCTGGAATATTATTGGCTTTTAATATGGGTTCAATCATTGGAAAATAACGATTGGCTCTTTTTAAAATGAGCATTGTTTGAGATTGCCAATACACATTAGTTAGTAATTCTCTATCATATCTTTCAAGTACATCATAATCTGTAAGGGGTACTTTAGTACCTGCAAAACTTAAAGTTTTGGGCATGCTTAAAGAATAGATGCGGTAGTATTGTTGAAACTCTTCATTGGCTTGTACTGCGGCTTTATCCCCAGACGAGCTTAATGCAAGTAGCATGGCTATAAGGCCAAAGATAAAGCCCAATGCTCCTAAAATTTTATTCATGTTTATTGAGCCACAATTTTTTCTTGGGCAAGCTGCAAATTTAAGATCTCTTCCACATAATCCCTATGATTACTTAATCTTGGCACTTTGTGTTGTCCTCCTAATTTACCTCTAACTTTTAGCCATTGATGAAATGAACCTTTAGGCAAAGCTTTTACGGTTGGTTCAAGCATGGCCATATTTTTAAAACGCTTGGCCTCATAGTCTGAATTTTGCTGTTTTAAGGCTTTATCTAAAACTTCCGAAAAATGGGCAAGATTAGTTGGCTCTTGCTCAAATTCTATCAACCACTCGTGCCCACCCTTGGTGCTTTCTGTAAAGTAAATGGGTGCAGCAGTATAATCTGTAATAAGGGCATTGGTTTCTGCACAAGCTTCTTTAATGGCTTGGTCTGCATTTTCAATTACCAACTCTTCTCCAAAAGCATTGATAAAATGTTTGGTCCTTCCTGTTATCTTGAACCTAAATGGATATACGGAACTAAATTTTATGGTATCGCCAATAATGTAGCGCCATAGGCCTGCATTGGTACTTATGATAAGGGCATAGTTTTCGTTCACTTTTACCTCGCTTAACGAATACGTTTTAGGATGCGTTTTTCCGTATTCGCTCATAGGCATAAATTCATAGTAGATGCCATAATCTAGCATCAACAATAAATCTTCAGAAATGGGTTGGTCTTGTAATCCTAAAAAGCCTTCGCTGGCATTATAAGTTTCTAAATAGTTTACAGAAGTATTTTTAATTAGTTGTTTAAACCTCTTTCTATATGGCGTAAAACTTACACCTCCATGAATATACAATTCTAAATTTGGCCAAATATCACTTAAGTTATTTTTGCCAGTAAGTTCAAAAAGTTTCTCTATTAAGACGATAGTCCAAGTTGGAACACCAGAGATATTGGTTACATTTTCGTTTACAGTAGCTTTGGCCATTAAGTCTATTTTCTCGTCCCAATTATCCATAATGGCAATGCTAAGATCTGGCGTACGCAGGTATTGCGCCCAGAAAGGCATATTCTGCATCATTACAGCACTTAAATCGCCAAAATAACTCTCAAAATTGTTTTGGTTAATTT
>JBIKKC010000179.1:0-4917 GCA_044360615.1 Bacteroidia bacterium
TGCTAAAAGTAGCCTAAAAGAGGTAACACAAGACAATAGAAAAGTTAAGGTGGGTGTTATTGTTTTGCCTACATTTTATTTGGATTTAGCTGCCATGCAGCGCGGAGATGCCAACTATAAAAGCACCACTAGAGATGTAAAGAAACATATTCTTGATTTAAAAAGTAAAGGGGCGGAAGCAATTGTAGTAGATTTAAGAAATAATGGTGGCGGAAGTTTATTAGAAGCCATCGAGCTCACTGGATTATTTATTAAAAAAGGGCCAGTGGTGCAGGTAAAAGACAATTTTGGAGCCATAGAAATTAATGAAGATAAAGATGAATCTATAACATGGTCTGGACCTTTAACCGTTTTGGTAAATCGTTTTTCTGCCTCTGCTTCAGAGATTTTTGCCGCAGCTATTCAAGATTACAACAGAGGTTTAGTGGTGGGTGAAAAAACTTTTGGTAAAGGTACCGTGCAAAATATTTTCGATTTGAACCAATTCATTAAAATTGATAACAAGAAAGTTGGTCAGGTAAAGTTTACCATGGCTAAATTCTATAGAATTTCTGGAGGAAGTACTCAGTTTAGAGGCGTAATACCCGATATTGAATTTCCAGGTTTATATTCTAGCAAAGAGTTTGGAGAAGAAGCCAGTGAGTTTGCATTACCTTACGATGAAATAAGGAAAGTAGATTATACCCTACAAGGCAATGCCAATCACAAGTTAAATGAAATAAAAGAACTGCATAAAAAACGTATGGCCAATTCAGAATACTATAAGTTTCTATTAGAAGATATTCAGAATACACAAGAGGCTAGGAATACAAAGTATGCTGCACTAAACGAAGAAGTTTACAAAAAACAATTAGCTGTTAACGAACAAAAGAAAAAGAATAGAGAGTCGGCTAAAGCAGCATTAAAGGATAAAAATATTGAAGAAGGCAATTTAATTTTAGACGAAGCTATTTATTTGATGTTGGCCAATCAATAACCATATTTTTCTTTCCAGCGGTTTCTAAGAAATTGCCGATGTTCTGTTTCTCTTGGATTATTTCCAGGTTCAAACAGCTTTGTATTTTGGATTGCATCTGGTAAAAATTCCATGGCAACAAAGTTATTCTCATAATTATGCGCATAAGCATAATCAGAGCCATAATTTAGCTCCTTCATTAATTTGGTAGGTGCATTCCTTAAGGCCAATGGAACAGCTAGATTACCTGTTTTAGTAACTAAAGCCATAGCCTCTTCTATGGCCATATAACTGGCATTGCTCTTAACAGAACATGCTAAATATATAGCACATTGAGATAAAATAATTCTAGCCTCGGGCATTCCAATTAAACGCACAGATTGATAGCATTGTCCGGCCAAAAGCATGGCATTGGGATTGGCATTACCAACATCTTCACTTGCCAAAATAACCATTCTACGTGCTATAAAATCTGCACTCTCCCCTCCTTGCAACATTCTTGCTAAATAATAAACTGCGGCGTTTGGATCGCTCCCGCGTATAGATTTAATAAAAGCCGAAATCACATTATAATGCGCTTCTCCATCTTTATCGTAATGGATAGTTTTTTTGAGCAAAGTAGATTCAACAAAAGAATTTGTTATAACTATCGGCGCATCATTTTCAAACTGGTCGGCCAATAGTTCAAAAAGGTTTAATAACTTTCTTCCATCTCCACCACTATGCAGCAGCAAGGCCTCCCAGTCAATAATTTGAATAGTTTTCGGCTTGAACCAAATGTCCTTTTCAATTGCATTTAAGAGTAAATCTTTTAACTCATTGGCGCTTAATTCCTCCAATACATAAACCTGCGACCTACTTAACAATGCGTTATTAACCTCAAAACTTGGATTTTCTGTGGTTGCGCCTATAAGTGTTATAATGCCGCTTTCTACTGCCCCCAAAAGCGCATCTTGCTGACTTTTATTAAACCTATGAATTTCGTCTAAAAAAAGTAAGACCTTACCTATCTTTTTAGCATCTTCAATTACTTTTCTAACTTCTGCAACGCCTGCTTGTATGGCACTTAAATAGTAAACATGCAAACCCAATTCATTTCCAATTACGCGTGCTAAAGATGTTTTCCCCACCCCTGGGGGTCCCCAAAAAATCATACTTGGAATGCGCTTTAGCTGAATTACCCTTTGCAAAGGAGCCCCTTCACCAATTAGATGCACCTGTCCAACCATTTCGCTAAGTTTTTGAGGTCTAACCCTTTCTGCAAGTGGTTTAGTAGGTTTTTCTATTTGCGCCATGTGTGCTTAATAATTATATTTACCTTCGTAAAAATAATGGAAAAGAAACTGCGTAGTATATTTTTTTTAGTGTGTTGCATATTTGCTTTCAAAACTCAGGCGCAACAAACTATTCCTTTAGATACTTCTTCTAATTCAACTTTTTTTTATCAGGAAGGAAAAGCCAGCTATTATCACAATAATTTACATGGCAAAACAACAGCAAGTGGCGAACGCTATGATAAAAATAAACTAACGGCAGCACACAAAACGCTACCCTTAGGAACACGGGTGAAAGTAATTAATGTGAAGTCGAAAAAATGGGTAATTGTCACAATTAATGATAGGGGCCCCTATTCAAAAAAGTACATCATAGATTTGTCTTTTAGAGCGGCCAAGCACTTAGGCATGACCAACGGGAAAGGCCAAGTTAAAGTTAGAATAGAAGAGGTACCACCTAAAGAAATGGGATGGCCGCAAAAACATGTACCAGATAATCCAGGGGATGGATTGAAAAAATAAAATGAACAATCAATTAATAAATCAGTTTAGAAAAATTGCCTTTTGGGAAGGCGTATCTTTTATTGTTTTAATGTTTATAGCGATGCCATTAAAGTATGGTGCAAATTGGCCGTATGCAGTAAAATATGTGGGCTGGGCCCATGGGCTTCTTTTTGTGCTTTACGGAATTTGGTTAATTAGAGTAGCTATTGAGTACAATTGGAAACTAAAAAGGCAGGCACTTGCAATGATTGCAGCACTCCTGCCTTTTGGAACATTTATAATGGAAAAGAAAACTAAATATTATGCAGAGAATCCTGACTAAATCTGTTTTCTTATTTAACTCTTTCTACATAATCCCCAGTGCGGGTATCAACCTTAACTTTATCGCCAACATTTACAAACAATGGCACCATTACTTCTGCACCATTATCTAGTTTAGCTGGTTTTAAAGTATTTGTGGCAGTATCTCCTTTAACACCCGGTTCTGCATAGTCTATAGTTAAAACTACAAAAGTGGGGGCCTCTGCAGTTAAAGGCATATCACCCTCAAAGGATACTTTAACCATCATTTCTTCCTTTAAAAATTTGGCCGGCGTGCCCACTAAAGATTCTTCAATATATACTTGGTCAAAAGTTTCAGGATCCATCATTACAAGGTTATTGCCATCCTTGTATAAATATTGCATTTCTTTAAACTCAACCCTAACCATTTCAACAGATTCGCCCGCACGGTAGCGATGTTCCATTTGTTTTCCTGATTTCACATTCCTTAGAACTACTTGATAGAAAGCTCTTAAGTTTCCTGGGGTGCGGTGTTGGTATTCCATAACTTGGCACAATTCATTATTGTGGCGGATGAAACAACCTTTAAATAAATCTCCTGTATTAGCCATGTTGCTGTATTTTAAGTTTTTGAGGCTGCGAAAATAAGGAATTTCAAAATATATAAACCAGTTTTTTGGTTTCAAAGAAGGATTCTTCAAACCAATCGCTGAGATTAAGCTCTTCTATCACCAACTTTTTATTTATTTGCTTCAACGCATTATACTCTTCCTTTAAATCTCCTCCTTTTAAAAAGAGGTAACCATTAATTTTACTATTAAATTCTTCACTATCATCCAAGTAAGACTGAGTCCATCGGTATAATTGATCTGTTGCAGCTACTGCTCTTGCTGTAATAAAATGGAATTTTTCTTTCAGGTTTTCAACTCTTCCAATTGCAAAATCAGTATTGGTTAATCCTAAAGATTCTGAAATTCCTTCTGCCACTTTTATTTTTTTAGCAATACTATCAATCATAGTAAAGGAAGATTCTGGAAACATAATGGCCAATGGAATTCCAGGAAACCCACCGCCTGTTCCAATATCCAAAATTCTAGTTTGTGGCTTAAACTGAATAAATTTTGCAATAGCTAAAGAATGTAATACATGCTTTTCGTATAAGCTTTCAATATCCTTTCTAGAGATTACATTAATCTGAGCATTCCACTCTGCGTATAGCTCTTGAAGCGAAGCAAATTGCTTAATCTGACTTTCTGTTAAATCTGGGAAATATTTTAAAATGATATCTATTACCATAACTTTCTTTGTTTTGTTACCAACCCTTTTATCCCAAAAAGCCAACTATAGAATAGATAAATGAAATCGAGAAGTGGAATAAACCATATTAGGCCCATCGACTTAAACTTTTTTAGAATGAGGTAATAGATAATTAATTGTGAAAGCAGCCTAATACCATAAATTCCGAGCATAAGAATAGGTTCAACCCGAAAGAAAATGGCGAAGCCCAAACTAAGATAAAATAACAACATGGATGCATAATAGACGCCTAAAAATACTTTATCTTTTGTCTTATAATACTTACCAGTGCTAACATGTCTTGTTTTTTGCCGAGCCCAATCACCGAATGTTTTTTTTGCATCAGTGTAAACAAAAGAATCTGGATGTAATTGAATAGCCACATTACTTGGTGTTGCAACTTGATTTACAAATAAATCATCATCGCCGCTTAAGATATGTTGGTGGGAAGCAAAACCCTTGTGTTTAAAAAACAAATCTCGAGTATATGCTAAATTGCGGCCAACTCCCATAAATGCTTGGTGACGCAAAGCTGCAGAAAAATAGGCCATGGCAGTTAACACACCTTCGTATCTTATAAATAAATTTAAGAAACCAGATGTTTTT
>JBIKKC010000002.1:0-44518 GCA_044360615.1 Bacteroidia bacterium
TTACCATCTTTTATGAGTTGGTTCACATAATATTCTGAGTTGATAATTTTAAATTGCTTCAAAAATTCAACAGCTTCAAAAAAAGCAGGCTCGTGGTCGGCAAGGTTGTATTCATAATTTAGGCCTTTAAGCAACTTTTCGTGGTTGGTAACGGCATTGGCATATTTCTGTTTGAACCTACTGTCTAATAAATCGCCAATTCTTAATCCGCTTCTTCCAATTTTATCTTGGTAAGTTGGGCTAATTCCTCTAAGGGTTGAACCAACTTTATGCACGCCTTTATGCGCTTCGCTGGCAGCATCTACCAATCTATGGGTTGGCAAAATAACATGGGCTTTTTCAGATATATATAAATTCTTTTTTATATCTACACCAGTGGTCATTGCTTTCTCAATTTCTTTGCGCAACTGCACAGGGTCTATTACCACACCATTGCCAATAATATTGATGCAATGCTCATGAAAAATACCAGAAGGAATGGTATTCAAAACATACTTATTTCCTCCAAATTCTAGAGAATGCCCAGCGTTAGGACCGCCTTGAAACCTGGCCACCACATCATATCTAGGGGTTAGTACATCTACAATTTTCCCTTTTCCCTCATCTCCCCATTGAAGTCCTAATACTACATCTACCATAACCGTTTAAATTTTGATATTTTTTTTGCAATTAAGGCAATCCCCATTTTCGTTGCATTGGGGGTTGCCAAATAAATATAATGAATGATTAGTAATCTGAAACTGCATGAGCTCGCCCATGGTAGTTTTTATTTGCTGTATGCGAGGGTCGCAAAACTCTAAAACTTCGCTACAAACATTGCAGATTAAGTGATCGTGTTGCCTAAAACCATAAGCCCTTTCGAACCTAGAAATATTTTTACCAAACTGATGTTTAATAACCAAACCACAATCTAGCAATAAATCTAAGGTATTGTAAACGGTTGCTCTACTCACACGGTAATTCCTATCTTTCATGTGCTCGAACAAAGTTTCTACATCAAAGTGTTCTTTGTTAGAATAAATCTCATCTAAGATGGCAAAGCGCTCGGGAGTTTTACGCTGTTGTTGGCGTTCGAGGTATTCTACAAACTTTTGCTTTACCTCCTCCTTAAGCTTAATAGCTACTTGATTATCTTGATTCATTAATTAATAAAGGGCGAAAATACATAAATCTTTTGGTTCAATTCAAATCTACTCTTTGAACACTAATAAGATTGCTTGCTTCTTTGATGGTGGCTATAATGTTTTCTAGTTGTTGGGTATCTAAAACTTCTAAAAAAATATTTCCTTCAAACGAACCTTCATTACTGGTGATGCTAATAGATTTCATATTTATTTGAAGCTGCCTTGAGATAATATCAGTTATAACACTCACAATACCAACACTATCAATTCCAGAAACACGAATACTGGTTAAGAAAGCCTTGTTTACTTTCGTATTTCCGCCAGCCCATTTGGCTTTTAAAATTCTATATCCATAATTACTCATAAGGGCCAAAGCATTGGTGCAGTTGGTTCTATGTATTTTAACGCCCTCTCCTACAGTAATAAAACCAAAAATCTCATCACCAGGAATTGGATGGCAACATTTAGCAAACGAATATTCTAAATTGGCCTCATTCTCACTTAAAATAACTGCATCTGTAGGCAAAGCTTGAACGGCTTTGGGTTTAACCGCAACAGAAGGTTCGGTCTGTTTACTTTTATCTGCGGTTAGAATAGCCTCAATATCTATCTTAGTTCTATCTATGGTTTCATTAGAAATTTGGAAATATAAATCGGAAACAGATTTGAGCTTAAAATACTTTATTAATGTTTGTAAGGCATCTGAGGTAAAAGGCACCTTTGCATTTTTAAACTTTCTTTCTAAGATTTCTTTACCCATTACAGAAGCCTTTAACTTCAATTGTTTAAAGAACTCTCTAATCTTAGATTTAGCTTTGGCAGTAACAATAAAATCTAACCAATCTTCATTAGGTTTTTGCTTACTACTAGTTAAGATTTCTACCTGATCCCCATTGTTAAGTTGATGGTTAATTGGAACCAATTTGTTGTTCAATTTTGCACCAATGCATTTAAGTCCAAGGTCTGAATGTATATCAAAGGCAAAATCGAGCACGGTAGCGCCAGCGGGCATCTTTTTTAAATCACCCTTAGGCGTAAATACAAAAATTTCATCTGAATACAAGGCTAGTTTAAAATCATCTAAGAATTCTAAGGCTGTAGCATCTGGGTTTTCTAATATTTCTCTCACCCTAGAAAGCCAGCCTTCTAAGCTATTGTCTGAACCAGATTTCTCTTTGTATTTCCAATGCGCGGCAAATCCTTTCTCTGCAATTTCATCCATTCGCTTGCTTCTAATTTGCACTTCTACCCATCTGCCTTTTGGGCCCATCACTGTAGTATGCAAACTTTCATAACCATTAGCTTTAGGTGTGCTTACCCAATCTCTTAACCTATCTGGGTTGGGTGTATAATGGTCTGTTACAATAGAATATACTTTCCAACACGCGCTTTTCTCGTGTTCAAAATCAGCATCCACAATTACCCTAATGGCAAACAAATCATAAACTTCTTCAAAGCTTACATTTTGAGATTTCATTTTATGCAAAATAGAGTGAATGCTTTTAGGCCTGCCTTTAATTTCAAATGTTAGGCCTTCCTTTTGCATGTGCGCTTCTATAGGTTCAATAAAACTGCGGATATAGCGATTGCGCTGAAACTTGGTTTCGCTTAACTTGTTTTTAACAAAATTATAATTATCGGGCTGTAGATATTTGGTAGATAAATCCTCTAGCTCCGATTTCAATCCATACAAGCCTAAACGGTGAGCAAGCGGTGCGTATACATAAGCAGTTTCGGAGGCTATCTTAAGTTGCGACTTCGAGCCCATGCTATCTAAGGTGCGCATATTGTGCAGCCTATCTGCTAATTTTATTAAAATTACCCTAACATCATCACTTAAGGTAAGTAGCATTTTCTTAAAATTCTCTGCTTGTATGCTACGGTCGGGTTGGTCGAACACCCCAGAAATCTTTGTGAGCCCATCTATAATACGAGCTACTTTTTCGCCATACTTTAACTGAACTAGGTCTAAGGTAATTTCGGTATCTTCTACGGTATCGTGTAAGAGCGCACAAATAATGGAGGTAACTCCTAGCCCAATTTCTGCGGCACAAATTTGGGCTACTGCCAATGGATGAAAAATATAGGGTTCGCCGCTTTTACGGCGCATATTTTTATGTGCTTCAAGGGCAAGTTGAAAGGCAGAACGAATTTGGGCCTTGTCTTCTTTACTTAAGTTTCTTCTTATGCTTCTAAGCAGTTGCCTATAGGCTTTAACTATTTCTTTGTTTTCTTGTTCTGTATTAAATTCCTTCAGCACCATTAGATTTCTACGTGGTTTTTCCAAAAATAGTTTTTAAATGGTTTAAACCAAAATACATTGGTGTACTTGCTAACACAGCTAACACAAAGAAACGCCACTCGACTTTGCTCGAGGACCGGGTCGCTATGCGCAAAAGGTAGGATGTTGGGTGTAAAATAGAACGCCTCTCGACTCCGAATAACTACCTTTCGATTTTAAGAAGGAACTTTCTGTTAAAAATAGAACAACCTCTCGACTCCGCTCGAGGTCCGGGTTTGCTTAGCGCAAAAGGTAGGGAAAGGAAAAAAAGAGGGCGCGCAGCGCCCTCTTTTTTCCTTTCCTATTTTTATATGACTTGTACTGGTCCTCGAGCGGAGTCGAGAGGCAGGTCCTCGTAGTCGAGAGATTATGCATATAAGATGATTCCTTGCTCTTTTCAAGCCCCCAAAGAGAAAGTAAATTAAAAAAACATTTTTTAATTAATATTTCTATATTTGCCGTCCCTTAAACAAGGAAAAGCGCATGTGGCGTAATTGGTAGCCGTGCCAGACTTAGGATCTGGTGCCGAGAGGCGTGGGGGTTCGAGTCCCTCCATGCGCACAACAAGCAGCATAGCTGCAAATCAGATAAGACTGACTATGAATGTCGGTCTTATTTGTTATTAAGTGATTGATAATTAGAAGAGATGAACGTAACATTCGAAAAAAAAGACGCCTTAACAGGTACCATTTCAGTACAAATTAGCCCAGCAGATTACCAGGCTAACTATGACAAAAGACTAAAAGATTATAGTAAAAAAGCCAATGTTCCAGGATTTCGTGCAGGCCACGCTCCTAAAGGAATGATTGAAAAAATGGTTGGAAATAGTCTATTGTTAGAAGAAATTAACCAGTTAGCTTCTAAAGGTCTTTTCGATTATATCGAAGAACACAAACTTGCAATTTTGGGTCAACCTGTAATGAACGAAGACACCAAAATAGATGAGCTAAATAAAACTGCAGATTACAATTTTGCTTTTGATATTGGTTTAACGCCAGAGATAGAACTAAATATTAGCGCTGCCGATAAATTTACCCGCATTTCTGTAGAGGTAACTCCTCCTATGATTGATGAGGAAGTTGAGCGAATGACCAAGCGTTTTGGCGAACTTACCGATGTTGAAGAAGTTGGCGAAAATGACATGATTTATGTTGGCCTTACAGAATTAAATGATGCAGGAGAAATTTTGGAAGGTGGAGTTGCAGCAGATAGCGTTCCTATTGCAGTAAATACAATAAAAAATGAAGCCTTAAAAGCTGAACTTTTAGGTTTAAAGAAAGGCGCTACATTAAAAGTGAATGTATATGCCTTATTTGATAACAACGAGTTAGAAATGAGCCATGCTTTAGGAATTCAAAAGCAAACTGTAGCTGACCTTAGCCCTGATTTTACCTTAGAATTAAAGGAAATTAAGCGCACAGAGAAATCTGAATTGAACCAAGAATTCTTTGATAAGATTTATGGAGAAGGTGTTGTAAACAGTGAAGAAGAATTAAGAGAAAAAATCAAGGCAGAGGTTCAAGCATACTTTGACCAACAAGGGCAGCATTTATTAGAGCATGAGCTGTTTGATAAATTGGTTGAGAAGCACAACATCACCTTACCTGATGCATTTTTAAAGCGTTGGTTAATAGATAGACATGGTGATAAGTTTAACGAAAATAATGTTGAAGCGGGTTATGCCCCAGAAGCCAATTATTTACGTAACCATATTTTAGAAGAGAAAATCTTGAATGTTGCAGGCATCAAGGTGGAAGAAGCAGACATTAAAGAAGCGGCAATGAACTATACCAAAAGCATGTTTGGTGCTTATGGAAATCAAGGTTTAAGTGATGAGTTATTAATGAGCATTATTGAACCACAATTGAAAAAAGAAGATTTTAGAAGCCGAATGATTAATGTATCGGTAAGAAATAAAGTGAACCAATACATTTTAGATACGGTAACTATTGAAACCACCTTGGTAGGAACAGAAGAATTTAATCGGATTATTCAAGAGCACAATAGCAAGCACCACCAACATGCGCATGAAGAAGAGCATGCCTAGTTGAACCAAATATTAATGCAAAAAAAAGAGGCTTTCAAATTTGAAAGCCTCTTTTTTTATGCTCTAATCCAAGAGAACTTAAACACTTCATCACTTGGTTTTGCTCTTTCTGCAATGCGCGCCAATCTAATGGGTAGGTTCATTAAGAAATCTCTTGCCTTCTCCCCATTTTCTTGCAAGTTTCTTACATTTTCGATGTCCCAGTCTGTAAGTAGATTTTTAATTAAATCTACATAATCCATAGAAGTGTAAACTCCTATTCTTTGGGCTGCCATGCTAAAGTTAGAATATAAGTTAGTAGTACCACCTAATTCTTTAACACACTGTGCTGGCATCACAATTTTTTTGCGCATCATATCTTCAAAGGCAAGCATCAATTCATTGGCATCAATTTCTAAGATGCGTTTCACAAAAGACTTATAAGCTTTGCCATGACGCGCTTCATCTGCGGCAACTAAACCACAAAGTTTAGACAACAAGTTATTTCCGTCTTGCTTGGCTAAAGTAGCTACCCTTCTGTGCGAAATATTGGTTGCCATTTCTTGGAAACTGGTATAAATAAAATTTCTGTATGGGTCTGAACCCGCGCCATTATCAAAACCTTCTGATATTAAATATTGGGTGCTGGCTTCAAAGGAGCGCATATCAATTCTGCCACACAAGTATAGGTAGCGGTTAAGGGCATCGCCATGACGATTTTCTTCTGCTGTCCAGGAACGCAACCATTTCATCCAAACATTATTGTTGTATTGGTCTACTCCAGTAAGTCCGGCTAACCAAGTTTCATAAGTAGGCAGAGCTTCTTCGGTAATTGTATCGGCCACTAATACCGCCATTAAATCGTAAGAATGGTTTTGAGCCATCTCTTGAATTGATTTTAAATCTTCTACAAATGTTGCGTCTGAGGTAAGGGGCAATAATTCAGAAGCTTGCCAGTTCTCCTCAATAGGATTTAAGTAGTTTGTTATGTCAGACTCTATATCTTTACCAATGAAGTTCATTACTTCAATTCGGCTTGGTGTTAACGAAAGTGTACTCATAATTTTGCGTAAAGGTAGGAATTCTGTTTAAGTTATCTAAAAATTAACCATAAATTTGTTTTTCAACTTAGGCATGAACCCCCATTTTATCAATATACACAGCCATTATAGCCCCTTAGCTTATAATGAAATAGTGATTAGAAATGCTTATTATTTTTTATTAAAACAGCCAATAGATAACCAATATATAAGTGTTGGAGTACATCCTTGGGGGGCAATAAAATCAAGATTTAACAGCACCTTAGAAGAAATTGAAAAGGCTTCTAAACAGGCCAATGTGCTGGCCATAGGCGAAATTGGTTTAGATTATTTATACCCCAATCAGGAGGTTCAAAAAGAAATGTTTTTAGCGCAACTTCAATTAGCAAGAAAACTGCAATTACCTGTTATTGTGCATTGTGTAAAAGCATTAGAGGACTTGTTTACTATTTTAAAAACATATCCTCATCCTACTATTTTGCACAATTTTTATGCCTCCGAAAGCCTTACAAAAAAGTTTTGCCAATTACCTGAGGTTTCATTTTCATTGGGTAAAAGGTATTTACATGCGAAGGGCGAACATAAATTATACAGTAAATCAATTCCTTTACACCGCTTATTTTTTGAGACAGACCAAATGCGGATTCCGGTGCAGCAGGTTTATGAAAAATACGGTTTAGCTAATTCTGTCTCGGTAAAAGAATTAAGCGCACAAATCTGGCAGAACGCACTTACTTATTTCCCGAAACTAGGTGCTCAATTCCAATGATAATCTTCTGGGGAATCTGCTAAATAGGCAAAATCCTGACCTAAATTTCTAACTGCTTGGGGCCACATTTCTTCTAGGTCATCCATGAAAACTAAATCTTCCGAAAGGTTAGTTAACCACCATGCCTTCTGGTCTATTTCTATATTTAATTGACCAGAAGCCCAGCCGCTGTAGCCAATAAAGAATTTAAAGTCGTGAATACTGGCTTTTCCTTTACTAATCAATTCATTGATTACCTCAATATTGCCACCCCAATATACATTCTTACCGATAGGGAAAGAATCTTCGATTAAACTACCGCACCTATGAATAAAATGGAGTGTGTTTTGTTCTACAGGCCCCCCATAAAAAATTGGAAACTCATGATCTAATAAACTAGGGATAATATCTGAAGTTGTTTTGCTTAGCAGTCGGTTCAAAACAAAACCAACACTCCCATGAAATTCATGTTCGCACAACAGAATAACTGTTTTCCTGAAATTAGGGTCACTTAAAAACGGCTCACTAATTAACAATTGCCCGCTATGAGGGGTAAAGTTATATTGTTTATTAAGAATTTCCATGATGGCAAACTATTATAAAGGAGTTTCTACTTATATACAATTTATAAACGCAATTAAAGCGTAAACGAACATGCATATGTCAATGTTGTATTGTATTGGATTGTTTTGTTTAATTTTGAGCCATGTTACAGAATTTGGACATTGCAGCTATAAGAAAGGATTATACCCTAAAAGAGTTTGACGAATCACATGTGAATCCTAATCCAATTGCACAATTTAAGGTTTGGTTTAACGAGGCATTAGACGCGGCTGTTAATGAGCCCAATGCGATGACCTTGGCTACTGCTAGTTTGGAAGGTTTACCTAGTGCAAGAATAGTTTTGTTAAAAGGAATTGAGGAAGATGGTTTTATTTTTTACACCAATTATCTTTCGAATAAAGGCAAGCAAATTGCGTTAAATCCGCATGCGGCTCTTGTGTTTTTTTGGCCAGAATTACAAAGGCAGGTAAGAATTGAAGGTACTATAGAAAAGACTGCTGCGCATGCGGCAGATGAATATTTTGCAAGCCGGCCATTGGAGAGTCAGATTGGGGCGCATGCCTCTGCGCAAAGTGCGGTTTTGGGCAGCCGAAAAGAGTTGGAAGAGGAATTTGAGCGACTAAAAGAATTATTTACGCGGGAGCCGCTATTAAGGCCAGAGAATTGGGGTGGTTTTAAAATCATCCCAGAAAAAATGGAGTTTTGGCAAGGCAGAGCCTCACGCTTGCATGATAGATTTGAGTTTACAAGAACAAAGGCTGAATGGCAATTTGTAAGACTGTCTCCATAGAATTTTTGGCCAAACATTTGCCTAATTAATAAAAAATTAATATCTTGCTTCACAACCTTACCGAAAATGATTGAAATTATTCTGCTTATAGCGACTTCCTTTATGGTTTGCATATATGCCATACCTTCTATTATTACTGTGGCTAAACTTAAGAATTTATATGATAAGCCAGAGGAACGCAAAATTCATACTATTAAAATACCGCGTTTAGGCGGAGTTGCTATTTTTACCGCTTTTGCTATTTCGTTATTGGTATTTGGAGAATCGAGCATGGTGGAAGGAATTAGGTACATATCTGCTGCAGGATTGGTGTTGTTTATAAGTGGTTTAAAAGATGATGTAGTTATCTTATCTCCTCAGAAAAAATTGCTAGCCCAACTGCTTGCCGCAGGATTGGTTACCGTAATGGCCGATATTAGAATTACAGATTTTCATGGTGTTTTTGGAGTAAATGAGATTCCCTATTTCGTAAGTATAGCTTTAAGCATGTTTATGATTATTGTGATAACAAATTCTATGAACTTAATAGATGGGGCAGATGGGTTGGCTGGCAGTTTAGGCCTAATTATGACATTAACTTTTGCCTATTTCTTTTATACGCAAGGAGAAACCAATTGGGCCATGCTTGCTTTTTCATTAAGTGGCGCTTTGTTGGGCTTTTTATTCTTTAATTTTAATCCAGCAAAAATTTTCATGGGAGATGCCGGTTCTTTAACCTTAGGTTTTTTACTTTCTGTATTTGCTATTCATTTTATAGAATATCATAGTCCAGCAGCTGGTAATTATATGCGCTTAAAATCAGCCCCTGGTATTGCTGTTGCCATTTTGATTATCCCATTGTATGATACTTTACGTGTTTTTTTATTGAGAGCACTTAAGAAAACATCTCCGTTTAAGGCAGATAAAAACCATTTGCATCATTGGCTAATAAAAATTGGTTTGGGGCACAAACAAGTAAGTTTAATTTTAAGCGGGGTGAACCTATTATTTATTCTAATTGCATTTGCTATTAAAGATCAACCAGCCTATTTGGTTTTAGGATTAATTGTAAGTATGGCTATCATAGCAGGCCAATTACCTATATATATTTATAGGCATAAACTAACAGATATAGAAGTAGACGATTCGGTTCAAGAAGAAATAACACAAACGCTTTTTGAAAGCAGACTTAGGAAATAATATTAAAGCCTAGTTTTTATAAAATCTAGCATTTGGGCAAATGCTTTTCCTCTATGGCTGATCCTATTCTTTTCTTCTAAGCTCAACTGTGCAAGGGTTCGTGTGTCATTTTCTGGAATAAAAATAGGATCATAGCCAAACCCTTCACTTCCCTTTGGTTCAGGCGTAATGGTTCCTTTTAGCTCCCCTTCAAAATAGTGCATTTCGTTATTTAGGATAAGACAAATTACAGTAACAAAGCGAGCCTCCCAATTTTCCTTTCCATTTAAGGCTTGCAACAGTTTTTTATTATTGGCCACAGGGTCCTTTTCTAAACCAGCATAGCGGGCAGAGTGCACACCTGGTTCATTGTTTAATGCGGTAACCATTAAGCCAGTATCATCTGCAAAACAATTTAATTGGGTGGCCTCCCAAATTGTTTTTGCCTTTATTTCTGCATTATCTTTAAGGGTTAAACCGTTTTCTTCAATTTCTAAATCGAAACCTATATCAGCTAAGGATTTTATTTCTGCAAACGATTGAAAAACATGTTGAATTTCTTTCGTTTTATTGTGGTTGTGCGAAGCAAAAATGAGTTTCATACTAATTAAAAAAAACCTTTTGAAGCGTAGCCCATAACCTTGCTTTTTGCGCTGGTTCTGTTTTGTAAGCTGTTAAGCTTAAAGCTTGTATAATTTCTACCCCATTAACCAAGCCACTTTTATGTACAGCTAAATTTACACCCTGCGAACCAAGCCATTGATCTAACCCCCATGCAATTAATTGCGTAGGTTGGAAATGATTAAAAATATCCTCCAGGTTTTTACTTGGAAACCGGTCTAAATTTACCACCCAAACATCGTCAAAAGACCTTCTTAGGCCTTTTTCTATGATAGTCTTAAGAAACAGCAACTCCTCACTTTCAAGATAATCAGCAGATTTAGTGTTTACTAACATCAATATTTTTTGGTGCCCTGCCCCTAAGGAATTGTATTCTATTGAAAAATCTCTTTCTTTGACCACGAAAATTTCTTCAAACAGAGGAGATAAAAAAGAATCGGTTATATCTAAATCATTTTGCATACCATGGCAATTTCTATAAAAATAAATAAAACACAAGCATCAAGAATTCATTTATGTGATTTTGAAAACATTGAATTTGGAAAAATATTTTCAGACCACATGTTTAAGGTAGATTTTATTGACGGGAAATGGCAAGATGGGGAAATACTTCCGTATGGAGAAATTCCGATGGCACCTAGTATTTCTGCTTTGCATTATGGTCAGGCGATATTTGAAGGGATGAAAGCATTTAAAGGTACAGACGGAAACCCACAATTGTTTAGACCCCTTGAGAATTTTAAGCGCCTAAATTTAAGTGCGGCCAGAATGGGTATGCCTGAGATACCTGAAGAAATCTTCATAGGCGGATTAAAGGAGTTAGTAAGTTTAGACAGAGATTGGATACCTACTAAAGAAGGTTCTGCTTTATATTTAAGGCCATTTATGTTTGCTACGGATGATTTTGTGGGCGTGAGGCCAAGCAGTAATTATTGCTTTATAATTTTTTGTTGCCCAGTTAATTCTTATTACCCTAAGCCAATTAAAGTAAAAGTTGAGCAAAAATATGTAAGGGCATCAGATGGTATGGCTGGATTTGCAAAGGCTGCTGGTAATTATGGAATTAGTATGCTACCTTCTATGGAGGCAAAGAAGCAAGGATATGATCAGATTATTTGGACAGATGGCCGCACGCATGAGCATGTTGAAGAATCGGGTACCACTAATTTGTTCTTTGTAATTGAAGATAAATTAATTTTAACGCCTGCATTAGATGGCAATATTTTAGAAGGCATTACAAGAGATTCTTGTTTACAGTTGCTAAAAAAAGAAGGCTATATTATTGAAGAAAGAAAAATTAGCATCAAAGAGATTATAGCGTATGCAAAGGACGGAAAGCTAAGCGATTGCTTTGGCACAGGAACAGCAGCCATTATAGCTAAGATTGCTGCCATTGGGTTTGAAGGTATAGATTATGAATTACCGCCTGCAGAAAATCGTAAGGTGAGTAATTGGTTATTTAAAACCATTATTGGCATACAAACCTCAACTGTTAAAGACGAATTTAATTGGATAGAAAAGGTTTAAGCACGCTTAGCTCTTTCCCAATTTGCACTTTGTTTACCGCGTAAAAACTTTATCAAACCAAGGTACATACATAGGTTCATGATAAAGAAATAATAAGGAACAAAAAGCACCTTTACCTTAATTTTTTTATTAGCTAAATACCAGCCAAGCAAGGCCATGGCATAGAATACGATTTGAGCTAAAATCAGGCAAGTATAAATACCTCCAAATTGAAATGCCAAGGGAATATTAGTTAAGAAGATAAGCAACAAGGATAAAGGGGCTAATGTCCAACGAAGCACCCTATGTGAAATGAATAAAAAGCTAACTCTAAAGTTAGCTAGTAAATTAAACGCCTTAGGCAAACGACCCATACTTTGAAAGGCACCAGCCGCAATGCGCACTTTTCTTTTTAGTTCCTCGCCTACATTGGCGCTAGCAGTTTCTGCTGCGTAGGCATTCTTTTCATATATAACTCTGTACCCATTGGTAGCAATTTGCATGCTTTGCATCAAATCATCGAGTAAACTATCTTTAGGTAATTCTTTATAGAGACTTGTTCTATAGCTCATGAGCTCTCCTGCCGCACCAACAATGGTATAAAAATCGGAATCTAGTTGCTTTAAAAAGCTTTCATATTTCCAATAAATACCTTCTCCTGCCCCACTTGCATTTTCTTTATCTTTGGTAATAATACGTTTTTCCCCAGTAACAGCGCCAACCTTAGGATTGGCATAATGTTTAACCATTTCGCGAATTGCTTCAGAATTAAGTTCTGTATTGGCATCACAAAAGACCACGATTGAACCCTTTACGTGCTGCATAGCTCTATTCATTGCTGCTGCTTTTCCATTGCGTGCATCCTCATGTAAACCTAGCACTTGAGGGTACTTTTTTATTCTATTAGCAGTATCATCGTTAGACCCATCGCTTATAAAAATTAGTTGAAGTTTATCTTGAGGATAATCTAAGAGGAGGCTATTTCTAATTTTATCTTCTATATAATCTGCCTCATTAAAACAAGGGACAACTAAACTAACATAAGGCTCAAAACTATTATCAAAAGTAGGTTTAGCGCTAAGCATTTTTTTTATTCTAACTATAAAATAAAGTAAAATGCCATACCCTAAATAGCTATATACCACTATAGCAATTCCAATCCAGAATGTTAGCAACTGAAGGTTCATTACTTTCCTATTTTTGTCCAGGAGGTATAGAAACCACAAGTTAAGTGTCGAGGTAAATAATCTGCTATTTTACAGTCGAGCACTTGTAAAAATTTTAGTTTGCGAGTAAGCAGGGAAAATGGGAAAATACGCTCTAGGAAATCGGCATTTCTAAAATCTATATTTTTGAAGCCAACTCCTGTTAATAAACGCGTAAAGGCACCCACAGTAAAAAACTGAACATGTGTTAAGTCTTCATTAGAACTTTGTAAAGTTTTGGCACTATAACCTAATAACTTTTTAAAACTTATTAGTGGTTGAGCTAACCCCTTTTTTGTAAGGTATTGCATGGGTCTGGTAATTAATAATTCTCTTGGGCCATAGCCATTAGGAACAGTTGCCACAAAAACACCGCCTGGCTTAAGAATTCTATAAATACTTTCGCTGAGTTCATAAGGTTTATTTAAATGCTCTAGAACCTCACTGCACACTACTGCATCAAAGGCATCTACCATAGCAAATGAATTGGCATCTAACACCTCAAATTTAACATTTGAAAATGTTGACCGACTTCTTGCGGTATCAACAGAAGTTTGATCGATATCTACCCCGGTTACCTGATAACCTAATGAACCTAGAGCCAAACTAATATTACCGTTACCACATCCAATATCTAGTACTTTAGCTTCTTTATTGTTTAAGTTACGAATAGCATTCACAATAAAATCGAGTCTTTTAAAATCTTCAACATCTGTGTAATTGGTTGATTTGTGATAGTTATTAGTTTGCATTTAAAATAAGTTTAATGAATAATACTTTCATAAATTGATAATGTTAAACGTGCATTAGCTTCCCAGCTAAATTGCTTTGCTCTTTCAATTCCTTTGGCGGCTAAAGTAATGGCTAAATCTCTATTTTTCCATAACTGATTTATTGCATTTGCAAGTGCATTAGGATCAAAGGGATCTACAATAAGCGCGGCATCCCCTGCTATTTCTGGCATCGACGAAGTATCGGAGGTAATAATAGGCACACCACAATGCATGGCTTCTAAAAGTGGGATTCCAAAACTTTCTCTTAACGAGGGGTACAAAAACATGGAGGCTTGGCTATAAATTGCAGGTAAATCAGTATTTGGAATATACCCTGTAAATTGAATTTCCTCTAGAACTGAAGTATCACCAATTTCTGTTGCCAAATTTTGAAGATACTGCTTGTTAATGTCGAGCATGACTAAAGGACATGGCAAATCGTTATGTTGTTTTAAGATGCTAATTGCTTTTAATACCCCCTTCACATTTTTCTTTGGATCGGTATTACCTAAGAAGAAAATAAAGTTATCTGGCAGTTTGTACTTTTCTTTAGCCGCTTTAAGCAGCATTTTATCTTCAACTCTTTTAAAATGATTAGCAGCACCGTTATGTGCGGTAATTACAGAAGCTGGAGGAAGCTTAAAATAATCGCAGATTCTTTGATTCTCAAAATCTGAAACTGTTAAAATTTCCTTTGCATGTGGGACAATCATTGGAACATTTAATCTTCGGTATAGGTTTCCAAATTTTTGATAGGCTGTTCCCTGGTTAAAACTTAATTTTTCCAAATATATAATATCATGTAGCGTTAGCACTAATGGAACACTTAAGAAAACAGGAGCGGTGTTACTAGTACAATGCAATAGATCCACCTTTTCGCGAATGGCAGCTTTAGGCAGTAAAACCTGCTCCCAAATTGGATATGGAGCTGAACGCAATTTTACAATTTTTACATTATCTGATTCTTGCAAACAAGCTTGGTCTTCATCTGGCTTAACAAAGACAATGATTTCATGAGGATGATTTAAGCGTTGCAAAGCCTTTATAAGTTCTAAAGCAACCATATCCATGCCATGCTTTTTCTTTCTAAAGATTCGCTGTGCCTCAATTCCAATTCTCATTTTACGACTGCTTTTTAGTTTTAATGGTTGCGGTGTGCTGAGTATGAACAAATGTTTTGCTGTTACCTTTACTTTTAAGCATGGCACCTACCATAAGGCAAAATGCAAAAGGTAATCTAAGCGCTGCATTAAGTGTTTTAACATTAAAATAGGCCGATGGAATGGCAAAAATATAGCTAAGAGAGTTGAGAAGAAATAAAGCAATAAAAAAGATACCAAAATTATTTGAAGGAATAAAGTAGATAAAGATACTGAAGAAAGATAGACCTAATAATAAAATCCTAGGTAAAACAATACGATGTAAGGCTTTATTAAAAAAATCAAAATTACCTTTTAAAATGAGGTTAGAAATACCCTCGAAAAATACGGTATTAAAATCAAAAAACTGAGAGGAAATCCAACGCTTACGTTGGGAGGAAAACACCTTAGCATCTTGTACTTTTTCATCATAAACCAAAGCATCGTTTTCATATAATACGCTTATTCCATTTCGAACCAAATAATATTCCAGCTCTTTATCTTCAACAGCAGAATCTATGCCGCTCATTGCTTCTTTAAAAGGCATATAACGCATGGCTTGGCCAGATCCAGATAAAGCAGATGAAACACCAAGTGTCACATGGCCTTTTCTAAATATGTGGTTATTAATTTCTTCACTTAATCCATCCAAAATAGAAAAAGGTGAATCTAAATTTTTTGCAGTTCTATGCCCTTGAATAATCATTTGATCGTCTTGCAAACGGGCATTAATTTTGGCTAAATACTGATGCTCCATAATATTATCCACATCGAGCACTAGACAGTAATCGTAAACATCATCAGGTATTAAACCCAATGCCGTGTTAAGACTTTTTGCTTTTGTACTTTTATCAAAAGCAACTTGAATTAACTTTATTGGCATTACCAATAACTCGCCTATAGTTAGTTGCTTTAGAGAATCGGCAATAACAATTACATCAAATTTATCTTTTGGGTAATCTTGATTTAAGGAATGCCCAACTGTGTTTAATATTACTTCATCATGCTTGTAAGCAGGAATTAAAACTGCAAAGCGATGATATTTCTTGACTACGATTTTCCTAAAATTTGTAGTTTTATAAAAGATTCCACCGAGGCTAAAGATGGCAAGATAAACCACATTAAAGGTTAGGTAAAACAACAAAACGCATTCTATAATTAACAATATCTTTTCTAACATAAACTAGATAGATTTTTTACTATCATTTGAAATAACCGTACTATGAGGGGTATGAATAAACTTCTTATTTGCTCCTTTCAACTTAAAAAGATTTAAAAACATTAAAGCGAAGCCTTGAGGCAGAAACGCCAATGCTTTCAGAGTTCTTAAGTTATAATACTTTAAGGGAGTTGCTAAAACAAGTGCAAAGAATTGAAATATAAAAACTATTAAAAACAAATTACCATAAGGCAAACTAAAAAACCAAGTAAAACAAAACAAAGCTGTTAAACCAAGATTAAGAACACGTGGTAATAAAAGTAATTGAAGCGATTTATCTAAATAATCTATATTAAGTGTGCGAATAGATGCAATAATTCCCTTTAGGGCATATTTGCGCATAAAAGTAAGTTGCGCCGACATCCATCTTCGTCTTTGATTTTGAAAAACTTCTGGTAATTGAACTTTTTCATCAAACACTAAAAGGTCATGAGCATAATCAATCTTAATAAGCCTCGAGATTAATAATATCTCCATTTCCTTATCAAACCCACCAATAGCCTTTATTTCTCGCATTATTTCGACAAATAATGGGTAAGCCATTGCTTTGCCTGAACCAATTAAGGCAGAAGATAATCCTAAAGCTTTATGCGCCTTTCGAAAAATATGATTATTTATTTCTTCACTTATAGCATCTAAAACGGAGAAGTTGGTGTCCTCATTTTTTGCTAACCTATGGGCCTGCAAAACTTGCTGCCCTGCTTGCAAACGTTCATTCAATTTCGATAAAAATTCTGCCTGCATCAAATTATCAATATCTAAGATAATTGCATAGTCGTAATGTACATTTTGCAATGCGTCAATTGCAGCATTTAGTGCTTTGCCCTTTGTACTGTTCTCAAACTGAACTTCCACAACCTTAATAGGTAATGCACATAATTTCTCAATTGTTTGTGGCTTTAAAGAGTCTGCTATAATTATAACATCAAACAAATCTTCGGGATAATTTTGTTTAAGGGATTCTTTGGCAGTATGCAAGATTACCTCATCTCCTTTATAAGCTGGGATAAATACAGCAAATTTATTTAACTTCTTTAACGTATAAGAGGGTGGTCGTTGTGGGAAGATACCGACAATTGCAAAAAACAGTAAATAGCCTGAGTTAAATAGCAGAATAACTGCAAAAAAACTTAAACCAATATTTAGCAATACATCCATTTTATTTGATAATTAAACCTTGGTTTTGGTGAACATCAAAGTGCCTCAAATTCCAACTTACTCCTCTCACAAAAGCCCTTAGCAAATTAAAATCTTTCAGTAATATATATTTAATAATTCCTTTAGGAAATGAAAATAAAAAGAAAAATAATAATGCAGTAACTTTTTGGAAACCTTGGGCATTTCTCCTGGTGTAAATAAGTCGGTTTCTGGTTAAATAATAGGTTTTCAAAGGACTATCCTTACCAACAGACATAGATTCTTTATGATATACCAACGATTCTCCGCAATACCAGATTTCAAATCCAGCTCTTTTTACGCGTTCACAAAAGTCTGTTTCTTCATAATACAGAAAAAAAAGTTCAGCCATTAAACCAATTTTTTCAACCACCCTCCTATTTATAATCATAGCAGCCCCATGTGCCAATTGCGTTTGATAATTAGCATTATAAATAGTAGCATCCTTTTGATTGTAACCAATGGCAAAACCTCGTCCAGTGTACAAATTAATACCATTGCTCCCTGCAAACTGAAGGGTATCTGGCTGGAAAAAATACAAAAGCTTAGAACTTGCAATACCGATAGAAGGATTGGATTCCATTAAGTTAACAAGAGGCTCAAGAAAATTAGGTGCTGGTTCTGTATCATTATTTAACAAAAAGAAATACTTCCCCTTTGCTTGCTTTAAAGCAAGGTTATTTCCACCTGCAAATCCCAGATTTTCTTTACTCTCAATAAAATGAACTTTGGGATATAGCTCAAACAATTCACTTATACTTTCGGATGAAGCATTATCAACTACCCAAACATCAAAATTGGGGTAGCTCACTTTTTCCAAAGACTCCAGAAAAGCCTGAGTATACTTTTTACCATTATAATTAACAGTAATTAAACTTACTAAGGGTTGATTGCTCATGTCTTTTGTTCCTTATAATCTGGATCATCAAATCTTTCTGCCACTGTAAGCATGGTCATTGTAATATACATTATGGCACCAAGAGGCGCCTGACCAAACACTGGATTTCCGAAAGATGCGGTAACAATTCCGAGGAATCCTCCGTAAAGGGCAATCATTTTTTGCTTAGAATCTGGACTTTTCACTTTTCGTATATGATAAACACCATATACTAAAACGAAGGCCAATCCAAATGCATAAACAGTTAAACCGACAACTCCATTTTCTACCCAAATTTTAACAAACCAACTATCAGTAGGAAGGTTTACCAAGTAACTATTAGGATAGAAACGAAATGCCCAAGAGTCTGTGGTACCAATACCCGAGCCAAAGGGCCTATCTTTAAGATACTCGCGAATTTTCTCTTGATTGCTTAACCTCACCAGCAAAGATGCTTCCTTAGGATCTAAAGCAGTACGAATCCTATAAACTTGATAATTGGTATTACCGATATATGTAAACTTAAGAAATGAAAATACAACCAAAATAACGAAAACCCCTGGCACAAGAATTCGATAGTTTCTAATCATCAACAAATACGCAATTAAACCAAATAAAATAACGAAAATAGGTCCACGTGAACCAGAAGTACCCATACCCATAATACACACCACAAAAGCAATCCAATATAAAATTTTAGCTCTTTTTTGGTAGGGCCCTAAAGCCATCATAAGCGCCAGAAAGGCTGTATAGGCCATAGTTACACCAAACTGGCCCGCATCAGAGAAAAAGGAAAATGCACGTAACTGCCCCATTAAAACGTGTGTAACCTTACCACCGCCTTCTAACCAGGCATCTTCAAATGGATCTAAACCAATGTTAATTTGTTTCCATCCCCAAACAGCTCCAACGACTCCCCAAATAACTACCACTTTAATAAACTGATCCAAGTCCTTCTTTTGAGTAAATAAAAGTAACGTTAAAGGTACAGTTTGAATAGCGTATAAGGATAATCCCCTTGAGGCATAAATCCAGGCGTTGATATTACCTGCCTCAGGATTAAAAGCCTCTAACAAGGTATAAAAAAACCATAAGCCTGTTACTGCAAAAAATCCAGATTGAAGATTCTTGATATTGTCTTTATGAATTCGAAACAACATGGATAAAGTTGTTAAAAGTAGCACCGCATCTACTGATAGTCCTAAAGGTACACCGACAATATATCGGTTCAAACCGATAAAAAAGAAAGAATAATGAATATAGAACATTAACCCATAATAAGGGTTTGAAATAATGAGGGCAATAAGACCTACTACAACAGGTAATAAAGCTACCAAGGTGCCAATACCAGTATCTCCTATGGCTAAAATGATAGCCATTGAAACTCCGGTAAGAACTAATAATCCTGTAATAATAAAATTATTTGTTTTCTGACTTATTGCGCTTGCATTAGGCCTCATGTTTTTTAAGTTTAAGAATTTTTAAAATATGACCAGAAAACTCTATCCAACCATAAACAAGTACATTTTTAAATTCAATACCCATGTGCTTATTTAATTGGTAATAGCCAAAAATCATTCCTGCAATGAAGGTTAAGGTAGAAACAAGCGCCACCGATTCTAGATTCCCAAATATTAGTATTGCCAGATAATCACCCACTATATTTACAAAAAGTTGAATACCTACTTTGTAAAAGTTTAAATGTGGTTTATTTATGGTATCTAACATTACGCCAGAAAATTTATCGAGCGGAAGAATAGCCATGTAGCTAGCAAAAAAGCGAAGAATGTTTGCAGACTCTGAGTACCCGGTGCCACCTATTAACAAAACCACCCAATCTGCAAAAACAAAACAGATTATAGCTATAGGTAAAAGTAAAAAAAACACCATACCCGCTTTTTTCTCAAATTCAAATCTCAATGCTTCATAATTCTTATCTGCAAATTGTTTAGCAAATTGAGGCAAAGCAGTAACTGCAAAACTTCTAAGTGGCATTTCAACAACTTCTAAAATTCGAGAAGGCACATTAAAAATGGCTACTCCACCGCTTCCTAAAATGCTTGAACCGATGATAAAGGTGTCGGAACTTCTAAGTAAATTAGAACCCAAGAGCGTACCCATACTATATTTGCCAAAGTGAAATATATCTAATACAACCTTTTGGGTATACTGAAATAGATATTGAAATCCACTCCAACCCATTAAAACGCATACGAGACTGATTATGCCCTGTGAAATTAAATATCCATTTAAGACATTATAAATACTTGGATCTGCTTTTACAAATACCCAAATATAAGCTATAAAAAGTAACTGACTAATAATGCGAATGGAGCTCATACTTATGATTCTGAGTTTGGCATTTAAATACCAAGTTGTATAATTATTGGGTAAAGTTAGCACGGCTAGTGCAACTAACCATTTAAAGAAAAAAATATAATCAAGAAATAAACCTAATGACTTAAATAAAAAATACAAGATTGCCATGAGCACCATGTACATTAAAGTAATAAGAAGTGTAATTAAAAGTGTTGACCCGATCACTTTTTTTTCCTCAGCCTCATTGCTACATTGTGAAAGATTTCTTACCATGGCATTCATAACCATGCCAATTCTTAGCGTTTCAAAAATACCGTAAATGGCCAAAAAGACGATATATGGACCAAATGCATCTTTTGGTAAAATCCTAGCAAGTAAGGCAAAGGTTAACATCCCTAGAATGGCGCCCAAACCATTACCAACTAAGGATGAAAAACTCTTACTACGAAGGATTTGTATTACTGCAAGCATGCATTACTCCAATCACTTTAAGAAGTTGCTAATTCTTCCTCTTCTTCTTGTTTTAATGCTGGCCTTTCTTGGCTACGTTTTGCTTTAGGGAGTGCACCTATCATATTTTCCAAGTTTTCTGGATCAACAAAGTTTACCCAGCACATAATCTTAGATTCTTCGCTGGCAGCTTTGCGGAAAAGCTTCATAATATTTTCATCTGCTGCGGTCCAACTTCTTCTAGCATCTACCACAAGTAGGGATAAACGAGAATTGCGAATCAACTGATTTGGAATAGCATTAATACTGATTGCAGGAATCTCTACAATAATAAAATTATAAGAACTTCTATTTACCCTTGAAAACTCTGGCAACAAATTCTCTTCAGTTTTGGCCGAGAAGAATCTTGAAGTAACGTCATACCTTAAAGTTCTAAATCTACGGTCTTCTGTTTCTGCATCTTCAATATTGTCATCATTAGAAATATACAATACAGAATAATCTAAACTGTATAACTTTTCGGCTAGTTTTTGCGCAGCGTAGGATTTACCCTCCTGTTCCCTAGTACTTAAAATAGTTATCAAGTAATTACCATTTACAATAGGATTATTCTCTAGTTCTATCTTTAAGTTGGAGGCTGCATAATCTAATAAAGTATTTTCTATTCTACCAATTTGAAGCGAATTAACCAAAGACAAACGGTTAGGTAAGGCACTAAATATTTTCAATCCTGTTAGTTCTTCGGCTTTAGTAGTATTCTTAATAGACCCATCTAATAATTCTTTTGCAACTAAGTATACCAATAAGAAGAAGAAGGCGGCTAGGAAAGATAATATTACCAAAAGAGGTGCACGACTAGGAACTGATTTAGTTGGAAACACTGGTTCATCCATAACCTGAAGGTTATTAGACATTTCGATGTTTTGCTGACGCAGTTTAGCCAAATGGTAACCATGAAGAATTTCCAAATATTGACGCTCATTTACACTAATCTCTCTTTCTAATCTGCTTACTTGCATATTTAGTGGTGAGAATTCATTGTAACGACGATCAAATTCTTTTCTTCGATCAATATAAATTTGAAGGCGGGCTTCAGAAGCATCCATTTGAAGAATTTCTTTTAACCAATTTTCTAAAACCATTGCAGAAGGAACAGACTCAATGGTATTGTTTAAACTATAATATTGGAGAACCCATAATCTAATCTCTTGCTTAACTGCATCTACTTTTGTGGCTAACTTCGCAATTTTCTCAGGGGAATTACTATAAATTTTAGCTCTTTCATACTCCTCATGCGTAATAGATAATTCTTTTCTTAATCTGTTTAACTCAGCATTATTTCTTAGGAGAATTTCTCTACTTTCTAATTGATCCTCTAACCTTGCTACGGCGCGCTTGTGGGCTTCATAAGACATTAACTCTTTATAGTAATCAGTTTCATTAGTCTCATTTTCAATAGCAACGGCTTTCGCTTGTTCGTAGTAGTTAATAATCTTATTACGAATTCCGAAATCTTTCAATTTATTTTCGGAATTATTTAAGGCCGCTGCTGATTCCTTTAAGCGGGCTTCAAACCATTTTAATACATTTACAGTTTCTGCTCCCTTTAGGTTTTTATACTTGAAAATGAAAACTTCAGTAATAAATTTCAAGGTGTTTAAACATACTCCTGGATCATCTGATTTAAAGGTTAAATCGATAAAATCTGAGGTAGACTTGCGCGTTGCGGTAAGGTTTTTGAATATTTGTTGAAGGCTATAATGACCAGTTGGGCGCGATAATAAATCTACAACGATATTATCTGTAGAAGAGTTCTTGTATTTGGTTATTTTCTCAACGGTTGCAGTAAAATTACCAGGAACAACCATCAGTGCTCGTTCATCTGTGATGGTATTTTTAAGGTCTGCGAAACTTTTTTCACCTAATATTAAAGGATCAGGCATTTCTAGTAATAAATGCTGCGCCAACAACTTAATAGCGACATCTTCTAGGGTTTGACGTGCCGTAATTGTAGCCAAAAGGTTATCAAAGGCATTATTAATAGTAAAATAGTCTGCACGAGGGGCATCTTCTCCCGAAGTGATTCCGTAGCCAGAGGCTATACCCGTGTAAACAATGGTTGCTGCTTGGTATTCCTTAGGCAGCCTAGCTGTTAAAAAGTATACTAATATTGCCACTAATAGTGGGAATATGATTAACCATTTAAGGTTTTTACTAATTACGCGTAAAAACTGTGCAAGTGTCATAATTTCTAATAATTAGTTTTTCTTTGGTTTTTTCATTACCGATTCTAGTGGCACACCTAATATGGCCTCAAATTGTTCTAAAGCGGCGAAATAAAATCTAAATGATTCATGGTAAGCAGCCTCCGCATCTGCCATAACGTTCTTTTGACGTGCATACTCAGAAATATGAATAGTACCCTCTCTATATTCTTTCTCAGCTACTTGGCAAGCAACCAACTGGGTAAGTAAATCTTCATTTCTTCCTTTATACAACTTATTATAACCAACCATATCTGCATAGTATGAGGCTAATTTTCTCTTGAGTTCTAAAGACTCTGCATCACGTTTATATTTGCTAACTAAAGCTTTTTCACGTTGTTCATTTACACGACCTCTATGACCCATTACATCGAAAATGGATAACTGAATATTCACACCCGCACGATAACCTTGGGTTACCTGTATTAAGCCTTGAGGATTAGTAATATCATTATAAGCAAAAAATGGCAAACTACCGAAGTTATAGTTGTAAAAAACATAAATATTCTGCGCCCACAACCAGCGATTATAGCGCTCTGCCCACAAACTCGAACGCATTGCAGCATTTTCTTGTTTTAATGTTGGGTTAACCGACTTTGCAATCTCGTACAAGGAATCTAAAGAGGGTAATATTACTTCAATATCGATCTTAGGATCTAAAAATAATGAATCAACCTGCCCCTTGGAAGCCGAGATGAAGCCGAAAAAAATTGCCAGCAACAACACTATTTTTTTTAGTTTTATGACTAATCTAAGCATAGGTTTAGTTTTAAAAATATCTACCAACAAAGTAAGTGGTCTATACTATATCAAAGGTTTTCAGTTATTAACCCTCGCTAGATAGGTGTCTATTTTTTTGGCAAATAGGTTTTTTGGAAATAATTCGTGTTTTTTGGTAGTAAAACCAATAAGTATGACAGGAAGAGATATTATTGTGGTTGGGCTTCAACCCTTGGATAGTTTAATTGGGAGTAACTGCATTAACATTGCAGAGGAATTTGCTAAGAACAATCGTGTACTATATGTAAATTATCCTTTTGACAAGGCCTCGCTGAAAAGGGAAAAACACTTGCCAAATGTGGAGATGCGAATTAAAATGCGAAAAAATAATGAAGAAAATTTAATTATAGTAAAACCTAATCTATATAATTTCTTTCCTAATACTTTGTTAGAATCAATTAACGGCCTTCCTTTCACATTTTTGTTTAGAATAGCCAACTTTATCAACAATCGCAGATTTGCCTCAGAAATAAAAAAAGCGATAAAAAGACTTGGGTTTAAAGATTTTTTACTCTTTAATGACAGTGATATGTTTAGAAGCTATCACTTAAAAGAAATGCTAAAACCTATTTGCACAATCTATTATACAAGAGATAATATGATGAGCGTTCCATATTGGTTCAAACATGGCCAAAAACTTGAGCCAGAATTAATGGCAAAATCTGATTTGGTTTGTGCAAATTCTACTTATTTATCTGAAATAGCTGCCAAAGAAAACCCCAATTCATTTTATGTTGGGCAGGGTTGTGATGTAAGTGCGTTTGATAGAAACAAAATAAGTTCTAAACCAGAAGACCTTGCAACTATTAAGGGTCCTATCATTGGCTATATTGGAGCCTTGTACACCTTACGTCTCGATATTCAAATAATTGCTTTAATAGCCAAAGGTAAACCTGAATGGAGTGTTGTACTCATTGGACCAGAAGATGAAGAATTTGAAAATTCTGAACTCCACCAATTAAAAAATGTACATTTCTTAGGATTAAAAGATGGCAGTGTATTGCCCCAATATTTAAATTATTTTGATGTGGCCATTAATCCGCAAATATTAAATGAGGTAACTATAGGTAATTATCCAAGAAAGATTGATGAATATTTAGCCATGGGTAAACCTGTTGTAGCTACAGAAACAAAGGCCATGAGCATATTTAAAGACCATACTTATCTAGCCAAGAATAAGGAAGAATATATTTCCCTCATCGAAAAAGCTATTCGTGAAGATAATCCCTTGGTTCGAGAAGAAAGAATTAAATTTGCGCAATCTCACACTTGGGAAAACAGTGTAAAGGAAATTTATAAAGCCATTATAAAAGTAAACCCTCAATTAGTCTAAATATGTCTATAGCCGCTACCATAAAGTCAAATCCAGCCTTAAAAAAATTAGTGCATTATGCTTTGATCCCAAGAGGACAGGCGCGGCCCAGAACTTGGGTAAAATGGTTTTTAAACCCATTTTACCATAAGGTTGCGCATGGAAGTACCATACGTTGGAATACCAGGATGGATGTTTTGCCATTTAATGCATTTGAATTAGGTAAAGGCAGTACCATTGAAGATTATTGCACCATTAACAATGGCGTTGGAGATGTTAAAATTGGCTCGGAAACACGCATAGGAATAAGTAATGTGATTATTGGCCCCGTTACCATTGGAAACAATGTAATTCTGGCACAAAATATAGTTATAAGCGGGCTAAACCATGGATACGAAGATGTTAACCTACCTATACACAAACAGCCAGTGAGTATGTCTCCAATTATTATTGAAGATGATTGTTGGATTGGAGCCAATGTAGTTGTAACTTCTGGAGTAACAATTGGAAAACATTGTGTGATAGCTGCCGGAGCTGTTGTAACTAAATCTATTCCACCTTTTAGTATTGCCGTTGGTAACCCAGCAAGGGTAATAAAGCAATATAATTTTGAAGCTGCCCAATGGCTAAAAATTTCCTAATAAAACCTTATTTATTTACTTAAAAATTATTTAAAGAATGCGTTTAACTATTCTATCAATTATTCTTCTTTATTTTCTTCCAAACACAAATGCACAAACCACAGAAAAGAAAAATTGCTATGCAGGTGTATTTGTTAACGACATTTCAAGTATAGATGCCAAAATTGGCTTTGCCACAATGAATTTTGATGTTTGGCTAAAATGGGAAGGTGATGTAATGGATTACCCTAAAATAATTATCAATAATATTTATGAGGAAACAACTGTAGAATTAGAAACTATACACGATGATGAAACCAATTGGAACCTAAAACGATTTAATGTGAGAGGCAATTTGACTTGTCCATGGAATGTTCAATACTACCCCTTCGATCACCACAAGTTAAACTTCAATATCATGATTGATGATTTGAGTTATGAAAAATGGGAATTAAAACCTGCTTTATCTAATAGTGGCTTAAGTAATGTAAATACGGTAACAGATTGGGAGGTATATCCTACTTTGATGGTGGGTTATGATACCATAAGAAACAAGCATATTTCTTTGGATCAATCTACAGACATTCCCAAAAAAGAAATGGTGATATTTTATGTTGAAATAAAAAGACCACTATTACCTCAGTTTACTAAAATTATTGGTCCGCTTATTTTAATTACCTTAATTGGCTTATTAGCTTTGGCTATACCAGTTAAAGAATTAGAAGTTAGAACTGCATTTGCCTTTACCGCCTTATTATCCATAGTTGCCTACCAATTTACTACTGCAGATTCTACCCCAGATGTTTCTTACTTAACTATCTTGGATTATGTGTTTATCTTTGGATATATTTTTGTAGGCACATCGCTATTTATAGTTTGGGGGTGTTCCATTGTTCCAGAAGAAAGAGGTCAAAAAATCAGTAATCTTTCATTCCGATTTTTTATTCCTACCTATTTGCTTTTAAATACATTTATTATTGTTACTAAATACGTAGAATCAATTACAGGGATTCCTCAAAAGGAAGCTCAGTTTGCCAACACAAGTTTCCTAAATAGAGCAGATACATTGGTGATGCATAATTTTAGGCAAAGAACCCTTGTCAATTTAAATTATTTTTGGTTACCAAATCTTCAGGAAAGTAAAGGTGAAAATGATGTAAATTATATATTACCTGAGTATCCTTCCTTTAAAAACAATTATGTGTACTTACTTAGTGATGGTAAAATGGAGGTTTTTTGGCCAATGTATGATAATCTACAATGGAGTGATGGCAATATTTTGAGTGCCGAAGACATTGAATTTGGATATAAAGTTGAACCAGATTCTATGATTTATTCAATAGAAATATTGCGAAGAGATTTATTAAAAATAACTTATAAAGAGCGCGTGTTTCAGCCACAACAAAGGAACTTACCAATATACCCAAAACACTTTTATAAAAATATGTTATCAACTTACGGAAAAGATTCGGTTAAGAATCACCGTAAAATATTCCCAGCACCTGGTTATGGCCCGTATTATGTAGTTTCAAAAGATGACAAAAAAGTTCATTTAAAGTACAATCCTTTTTGCCCTAATAATATTAGTGAATTTAAAAACATTTTGATTGAAATTGTTCCTAATGATACCAATGTTTTAAAAAGTGGAAGGGCAGATTTATTCATTAAAAACGCCATTCTACCTGAATTTTTCTTATCGCAACTGAATAATGAAAATAGTCCTTACCAAAATAAGATTAGCTCATCAGAAGACAATATTGTTTTGGTTAATAGCTTTGATGTAACAAATGGAAACCATGCAGCATTAAGCAATGCAATTAGCAAATTTTTCAATAGACAAGAGTTTGTAGACAAATTCTTTGGTTCAAAACTATTATCAGAACCAGTGTATTGGCCATTGAGTAAAAATACCAAATACTACGATAGCACTTGCTTGCATTGCGATGAATTTGACAAAACTAAAATTCTAAAAATTTTAAATGCAAGTGGATATCAATATAAAAACGATGTTTTATTGAATCAAAAAGGAGAACAAGTAGCATTAAACTTTTTTAGATTAGATAAAAATAGGGTGCCCAAAAACTTAATTAGCATGTATGATTATACCATTGTTAGATTGGCGTCACTAGGCATTAAGGTCAATGTTGTTAATTTATTGTATCCAGAGGAACGGTTTAAAGCAGTAGCCAATACGCCAGGATTTTCTGTGTTTTTAGAATACTCCATGAATGAGGAGATTTTAATGGATTGGACCTTAAACCTAAAACATAAAGATAAATTAATGGAAAATTTATATAGACGATTTGATAGGGAAGTAATTAAAGATTTAAGAGCCTTATTAGGGCGAAGGATGATTAATTATCAAACCACACAAACACACGTTTTTGTGCCAATTTGCTCATTAAAAGCAAGAGATACCTTTAAAAGAGCACTTGCTACAAAAAGGGTTTTACCATTTAGCACCATTGAGGATTTGTATAAATATACCAATTATTAATTTATATAAACTTGTTGCCTAAGTTGGGGAATATTATCTTTGATTCCATGTTATTTTTGCGAATTTTTCTACTTTTTCCTTTTCTATATTGTTTGAACCTAAGCGCCCAAACCTTTACCATTGAAGATGGTGACACCATTAATTTAACACAAGCCAATGGTAAAAAGCATGGTTTTTGGCGTTACTTCTGGCCCAATGGCGATCTTAAATATGAAGTTTATTATGAGAATGGCGAAAAGGAAGGTCTAGAAATAAGTTATTATGATGGGCAAGATTGTATAGAATATTCTAATACCTATCACAATGGCGTTTTGGATGGACCACGTGTTATGTTTTACCCCAATTGCTCTACCCGTGTTGAAGAAATTTATAAAGCAGGTTTAAAAGATGGTTATGAAAGAAATTACGATCAAAATGGATTTCTTTTAACCGAAGGCAGTTTTAGCAAAGGTGAATTAGATGGAAGCTATGCTCATTATGATAAAAAAGGAATTGTAACCTATGAAAGTCCAACAAAAGAAACTACTTTAAAATTTGACAAGTTCTTAAGCGGTGAGTATAAAATTAGAGACTCGACAATCTTCAACGTTTTTAAGAGAAATAAAGAATGGAAGAAAGTAATGCTAGTTGTAGATATGACAGGCAGCATGTTTCCATATATTGGGCAAATGCTAGTTTGGTATAAACTAAACTATGAAGATGGGCGCGTTAAATACTTTGTTCTTTTTAATGATGGAGATAATACCCCAGATGAAAAAAAAGTAGTGGGCAGAACAGGAGGAGTGCACTCGTTTGAAGCCAAAGATTATAGAAAACTTAAGAAGGATATTGAAGATGTGAGAAAAATGGGTGAAGGGGGTGATGACCCAGAAAATGATTTGGAAGCTATAACCACCGCGATGATTGCTTATAGAGATTATACCGACATTGTGTTGTTGGCCGATGAAAGCAATGTTAGAGATATGGCTTTGCTAAAAAGAATAAAGAAGCCGATACATATAATTATGTGTGGTACAAAAAAAGGCATTAACGACCAATACCTTAAAATTGCATTTCAAACAAAAGGGAGTTTTCATACTACTTCTAATGATATAGATATGAAAAAACTAAAAGATGGAGAAGAATTCCAAGTTGACAGAGATATATTTAGATTAAGCGGTGGAAACTTTATTTGGGTAGATACCGTTGAAGATTAGTTATGAAAATTATACTTGCATCCAAATCGCCACGCAGGCAAGAATTGATTAAAGGGCTTGAACTTGACTACAGCATAGTAACCTATGAAGTAGATGAATCGTTTGATGCAAGTTTAACACCGGATAAAATTGCCAGCAGCTTAGCTATTAAAAAAGCAGAGCATTACCCGGGTAAGTTATCTAAGGATGAATTATTATTAACAGCAGATACTATTGTTTGGATCAACCATACAGTATTAAATAAGCCAAGTAATAAAGCAGAAGCTCTAGAAATGTTACAACAAATTTGTGGCGAAACCCACTCCGTGTATACTGGAGTTTGCCTAAGAACAGAAAATAAAACCATCAGCTTTTCCGAAAAAAGTGAAGTAAGCTGCAAACAATTAAACCTTAAAGAAATGGAACATTATATAGATAATTATAAACCTTACGACAAAGCTGGGAGCTATGGCATACAAGATTGGTTTGGATACACCGCAGTAGAACGCATTAATGGTTGCTTCTATAATGTTATGGGTTTACCAGTGAGTAAAATTTATGAGGTGCTAAAAAAAGAGTTTGGACTAACCCTCCTAATGCTGTTTATGAGCTTCGTTGGTTTTTCTCAAACTAGAACAGTTATTGAGGGTAAACTGCCAGCAAAAAAAGGACAAGCAATGTTACAATTCTTTGCTAACCCTTTCGACAATGAGCCAACCAATAGAAATTTTGAAATTGGAGAAGATGGTAATTTTAAAGAGGTAATGAACATGAGTGAAGGCCAAATGATTGCATTTGTAGATGCAAAAGACTTCATGCGATTTTACATTAAACCAGGGGATAGTTTAAACCTAAGTATTGACCCAAAAGATGCACAAAAGCTGGTAATTAGTGGAAAAGGAAATAAAGATGCCATTTTTGGATACAAACAATTTCTACATTTTAAAAACACGACAGAAAGTATAGAATTTCAAAAAATTATTGGCATTAAAATGAATATGCTAAGTCCACAAGCATTTAAGTTTTGGGCAGATAGCATTGTAAAAGAAAAGCAAAGTTTTCTTCAAGCCAATGGACAAAGTTTAAGTAGCGAAGCAAAACTACAAATAGGTGCAGAGAATTTTTATGAGTTTGAAAATTTGAAACTTACCTATCCTCAATATTATGAAAACAGAAGAAAAAGTAATTCTACATTACCTACCTTAGATGCCAGCTACTTCGATTTTCTTAAGAATGTAGATTTGAACCAAAGTAAAATAATGCATTCACCTCAATATAGAACATTTCAAAAATTGAATCTTATTAAAGCTATCAATGACAATGGCCAAAAATTAACTATTGTAGAGATATGGAAATATTGTGAAACCTTTTTTAAGGGAGAGGTCTTAAAAATCTTCCGCTTACATATTTGGGCAGATATTGTTTACAATAGCACCCCAGAAGATGCAGGTAGTCTTTACAAATTGGCTCAAGCCGAATGTCAAAACTTACCAGGTTACACTACAGTTGAGGCTGCATATTTAGATAAATTACCATTTACTGTGGGATCAAAAGCCTATCCATTTAAGATGAAAGACGCACAAGGTAATTTAATAAGCTTAGAGGATTTTAAAGGTAAGGTAGTTTATTTAGATTTTTGGGCAAGCTGGTGCAGGCCTTGTTTAGGAGAAATACCTGCTGGAGAAGAACTCAAAAAATACTTTGCCGGAAAGGATGTAGTATTTATTAATATTTCGATAGATGAAGGAGAGCAGAATTGGATTGCAGCAAAAAATCGCTACAGTATCAGTGGCATTCATTTACTTTCTAACAATGGCAATAGCCCAGAGGTTCAAAAAAAATACAAAGTAACTAGTATTCCATCTTATTTCTTAATTGGTAAAGATGGCAATTTCATTTCGGCTCCTGCACCAAGGCCAAGTGCACCCAATATTTACAATATGATTGAAGACGCGCTAAAGAAATAGTTTCAAATACACTTATCCCATGAATCACCTGATGGTTTGCCCAAAGTGCGCCTATGAATGGAACACATAAAACAAAAAGTGCCAGGCTTTGGGGGCATGGCACTTAAAAGTGAGTTTGTAAAGAAAGTTTAATTTCCTGAACCTAAGTTAGCGCCAATATTAAAGCGAACTAGGTTTTTAAAGGCTGTAATACGGTCGTCTAATTCTCTTTGGCTTAAATCTATGATGCGTTCTGTGCCAAAACGTTCTACACAGAAAGAAGCCATGGCTGAGCCATAAATAATGGCATTTTTCATATTTTCAAAGCTGATGTCGCCTGTTTTAGCTAGATAACCAATGAAACCACCCGCAAAGGTGTCGCCGGCACCAGTTGGGTCAAATACTTCTTCTAAAGGCAAGGCTGGTGCAAAAAACACTTGTTTACCATGGAATAATAAAGCGCCATTCTCACCTTTTTTAATAATTAAGTACTTAGGGCCCATTTCCTGAATTTTAGCGGCTGCTTTCACCAAAGAATATTCGCCAGAAAGTTGACGCGCTTCTTCGTCGTTAATAGACAATACATCTACCATGGTAAGTGTCTTGCGTAAATCATCCATTGCTACTTCCATCCAAAAATTCATGGTATCCATAACAATAAGCCTTGGGCGTTTAACCAAACGCTCAATTACAGTTTGTTGCACCATTGGGGTTAAATTACCAAGCATTAAGTACTCGCAATTTTGGTAAGCATCTGGTACAATTGGGTCAAAATTGCCAAGGACATTTAATTCTGTAACCAAAGTATCTCTAGAATTCATATCTGTATGGTATTTGCCACTCCAGAAAAAGGATTTTTCACCTTCTTTAATTTGCAAACCTTCTGTGTTTACACCATGTTTATTAAGGTGTTGTACAAAACTATCTGGAAAATCCTCTCCTACTACAGCAACTAAATTGGTGCTTTGTGTAAAGTAAGAAGCAGCTAATGAAATGTAAGAAGCGGCGCCACCTACAATTTTATCGGTTTTCCCGAAAGGCGTTTCAATGGCGTCAAACGCCACACTACCAACAACTAATAAACTCATGAATATATTTTTTTAAATTTTTATGCTGCAAATATTGCGTAAATTAAAATCAATTCCTATCATTGCATCCCCGAAAGGGAAAATTCCTTCTTAGCTCAGCTGGTTAGAGCACATGACTGTTAATCATGGGGTCCCTGGTTCGAGCCCAGGAGAGGGAGCTAAAGCCGACAGTCCGTCGGCTTTTTTTATTTAAAAGAGTTATGTATTACGTTTATATATTATATTCAGAAATAGCTGATAAATATTACGTAGGTCATTCTTTAGACCCATGGTCTCGATTGGAGCAACATTTGAGTAATTCTGGTGATAAATATACTGGTAGTTATAAAGACTGGAAATTGGCAGGTGTATTTGAAGTATCTCCAAATAAAGGTGAGGCAGATAAAATTGAAAAATTTATTAAACGACAAAAAAGTAGGAACTTAATAGAAAGGATATTGGATGCCAATTTTGTTGGAACTGGGGAGTTAGCTCAGCTGGTTAGAGTCCCGCACGTGCGGGATTAATCATGGGGTCCCTGGTTCGAGCCCAGGAGAGGGAGCAATAAAAGAGAAAGCCTCGCAGCAATGTGGGGCTTTTTTGTGTTTACATGCTTGGGACAATTTCATATTCCGCCAAAACAAAACAAATTGATGAATTTTGGCGAATTATAAATACTAATCAATAAACAAAACATCCATTCCCAAATGACTATGAACTAATTCTTTGCTGTATTCGTTTTCCTTGATTCCATAAGAAGTAATTAGCGTAACAAAAATATTTTTTCGGGTTTTGGTATCTTGTTGTAGCGCTGCAATTTTATTTTTTAGATTCAGATAATATGATTTATCAATTGTAAAAACAGCATTATAAAACTTCATTTCACACAATTGCATAACATTATCGCTACGGTCAATCAACATATCAACTTGGGCATTTTCATTAAACCAACTGCTGCTCGTTGTATAAATAGCATCTATTCTCAACGCCTTCTTGATTTGTTGAATATGTTTAAGGCAAATCGTTTCAAAAGCAAACCCAGACCATGAGAGATAGGATTGTGTAGTATATAGTTTTTGCCAAGTCCCATCTCCACCATTCTTATTATTGTCAATAAACTTTAGGTAAAATCTAGCATATTCATCGGATAAGCGATAAAGGGTGAGCTGTTTCTTATTCTGATAGTATGAATAATCCGTTACAAAGCCAGATTCAATTAACTCTTCAAGTTTTGAAGAAAAATCACCACTAGACGACATTTTACATTGATTTATTAATTCATTTCTCGTGAGTCCTTTATTTGATTTTGCCAACGTTTTTATAAGTTTCATGTGCCGTTCAGAGTCGTCAAATAGCGAAGCAAACAACTGGTTAAACTCATCGTTTAATACACCATCTTTACTAAAACATAACTTATCAATATTTTGAGATGCACTCAACCCTTTACTCAGTTTTTCTAAATAGTGTGGCACCCCACCTAAAGTCATATAAATCTGTATCACGTCATAACGAGTGAATTTTATACCATTCTTTAACAAAAATGCTTCCGTTTCATATAGATTAAATGGAAGCAAACGTATTTTTCTCGTGATTCTATTATGCAGCCCGCCTTTGTTTTTTATAATTTTCTGAACCATATAGGAAGCAGCTGAGCCACAAATAACCACAATCAAATCATTCCTTTTGGTGCAATAGGTATTCCAAAAGTTTTCAAAAGCCATTAAAAACTTCGATTTGGGAGTGGCTATCCAGGGAAATTCATCGATAAATATTACTTTCTTACTTCCTGATTTAAATTTATCTAAATACGATTCAAGCATCGTGAACGCTTGAAACCATGATTTCGCAGTTTCCAATTCTGTTCGCTTTGTTCTTTTGACGAGCTCCTTACTGAAAGTTTCGAGTTGATCTTTTAGTGAGCCACCAAACAATCCTGACATTTCAAAAACAAGGTTAGTCTTAAAGTATTCACGTATCAAATATGTTTTGCCAATTCTTCTTCGTCCGTATAGGGCAATTAATTCAGACTTGTCATTGTCAATGGCTTCTTTCAGCAGAGCCTGCTCCAACTTTCTTGCAATAATTTTACTCATAATAACAACTTATAACTCGCCAAAAGTACGAAATAAAATTAGTTTTGGCGAATTATAAAAGCATTTTACTTCATTCCATAATCAAAACAAAACGATATTATTCTTAAGCCATACGAAATTTTACCAATAAGAATTAAGCTGCATTTGTACCAAAGCTGCGTAAACCCTCAACTCATCCCAAAATTGGTTCGAGAATAGCCCAGGAGAGGGAGCAAAAGCCGACAGTCCGTCGGCTTTTTTTTATTTAAAAGAGTTATGTATTACGTTTAAAAATCCCTTCCCAATTTTCACTCCAACCTTAAACTCAACCCAATTCTTTTTCTTTCTAAATCTACCTCGAGTACTTTTACTTGCACTTGCTGTTGCAACTTTACTACCGTATTGGGGTCGCTTATGTAGCGGTTGGCAAGCTGCGAAATATGCACCATGCCGTCTTGCTTTACACCAATATCTACAAAACAGCCAAAGCGAGTTATATTGGTTACTATGCCAGGTAAAACCATGCCCACATATAAATCTTCTGGTTTCTTAACATCGGCAAATTGAAATTCCACTAAAGTCTCCCGTGGGTCTCTGCCTGGCTTGGCAAGCTCTTTCATAATATCTTGTAAGGTTACTAATCCCGCTTCTTCACTTACAAATTCTGCAACATTTATATTTTTTCTTATTCCTTCGTTTTGAACCAAATCTGCAACAGTACACTTGTGCCGACTAGCTATTTGATCTAACAACGCATAGCGCTCTGGATGCACTGCGCTATTGTCTAAAACATTGGATGCACTGGGAATGCGCAAAAAAGCGGCACATTGCTCAAATGCTTTAGGACCAAGGCGTGGTACTTTTTTTAATTGCGCTCTACTTTTAAACGCTCCATTCTCCTCTCTAAACTGAATGATATTTTTAGCACTTTGCTCATTTAATCCAGAAACATAAGTCAATAAACTTTTGCTAGCAGTATTAACATTTACGCCAACTAGGTTCACACAGTTTTGAACCACTTGGTCTAAACTTTGCTTGAGTTTAGCTTGGTCTACATCATGCTGGTATTGCCCTACTCCTATTGCTTTGGCTTCTATTTTTACTAATTCTGCCAGTGGGTCGGCCAACCTTCTCCCAATAGAAACTGCACCTCTAACCGTTAAATCTTTATCTGGAAATTCTTCTCTTGCTACTGCCGAAGCAGAATAAACCGAGGCGCCATTTTCGTTTACCATATAAATAGGTAAACTAACTTTTAGGGGAAGCCCTCTCACAAAATTTTCGGTTTCTCTACCAGCAGTTCCATTGCCAATGGCAAAGGCTTGTATGTTATATTTTTCTACAAGTTGTATAAGAATCATTTCTGCTTTTTGTACTTCTCGTTGTGGCTCATGCGGATAAATCACTTCATCTGCTTCTAAGCCACCCTCTTGGTTTAAACATACCACCTTGCAACCCGACCTAAACCCTGGGTCTATAGCCAGTATGCGTTTGCTACCCAGAGGAGCAGCAAGTAATAACTGCTTTAAGTTTTCAGAAAATACTTTTATGGCTTCATCATCTGCCTTTGCTTTGTAAATAGCTCGGGTTTCATTCTCTAAGGAGGGTGAAAGCAATCGCTTATAAGCATCTTTAACAGCCAATTCTAAGTGCATACTACTGGCAGTATTTCTTTTAATTAGGAGACTTTCTAAAGCCAATATTGCTTGCTCTTGATTGGGTTCAATAGACACCTTTATAAACCCCTCCTCTTCTCCCCTAAAAACTGCCAATAGGCGATGAGAAGGGCATTTATTTAGCGGTTCTTCATAAGAAAAATAATCTCTATACTTTTGCCCATCTATTTCTTTCCCTTTAACCATTTTGGTTTGAACCAAGGCATACCTTTGAAATTGATTTCTGATAGTAGCTCTTGCTAAAGTATTTTCATTAATCATTTCCGCAATAATATCTCTTGCCCCTTGCAATGCTTCTTGTACCGTGGTTATGCCATTCTTTAGATAGGGAATAGCCGCAGATTCTGGGTTTTCATTAGATTCTCGCATTAACCAATGTGCAAGTGGTTCTAAGCCTTTTTCTTTGGCCACACTTGCTTTGGTTTTACGTTTTTGCTTATAGGGAAGGTATAAGTCTTCTAATAGGTATTCGTCCCAACATTGTTCAATACTTTGCGCTAAGGCAGGGGTTAATTGTCCTTGACTTTTTATGGTTTGAAGAATAGAAATTTTTCGCTTTTCTAATTCTGTAAACTTGGCAAGTAATTGCCTAATTTCTTCTATTTGAACCTCATCTAAACCACCAGTTAATTCTTTGCGGTAACGGGCAATGAAAGGTGTAGTGCAAGCCTCTTGAAGTAGGTTAATGGTATTGGCAACTTGTTTATAGGCAATACCCAATTGCTTAGCTATGCGCGTGGTAGATTCTAATGTTTGCATGTGAAGTGGCAATGATACCTGATTTTAAGAATTATTTCCCCTAACTTTACCGCCTTTATTTATTTTTAAATTTAATTTCATGCAAATTAGCGCAAACAAAGTAGTGTCTATACACTACACCTTAACCAACAATGAAGGCGATGTATTAGACACCAGCAGTGGTGGAGAACCTCTTAACTATATTCAAGGAATTGGAGCCCTTATCCAAGGAATGGAAGAAGGATTAGAAGGCAAAAGTTTAGGCGACAAACTCCAACTTAAAATTGCACCAGAAAAAGGTTATGGTGTATTGCAAATGGAAATGATACAGCAAGTTCCGATGAGTGCCTTTGGTGGGCAAATGGTAAGTCCAGGAATGCAATTTGAGGCCGGAAGCGAAGAGCAACGTTTTTTAGTAACTGTTAAAGAAGTAACAGATGAATTTGTTATCATTGATGGCAATCACCCATTGGCTGGCGTAGAACTTAACTTCGATGTGGAAGTACTAGAAGTTAGAGAGGCTACAGAAGAAGAACTAGCCCACGGACATGTTCATGGCCCAGGTGGTCATCACCATCATTAAAATCTAAACAAAGGGCTTGTGCCCCAAGGTATGCGAGATAGGATAAGTATAAGTCCTAGTCCGAAGAAAATAAGACTACGCTTATATTTATCTACGTCTGCATACGCCTTACGTGTTCTAATTCTACCTATTTGAATAAGCGCTACCCCAATGATATTGGTAAGCGGGTGCTCAATTAAAATACCGCGCAACACTCTATCCTTCATAGTAGCGGCCATATCTTGCATGGCAGCTTGCACAGTTGGACTCAAAAACAATAAAACAATACCAATTAACAATTGGGTATGGGCCACAGCAACCAACAAAGCGCCCGAAGTATTGTCTGCTTTATTATAAACTTGCTTATTCATAAGCCCCATGATGGCTCTAACAATAGCATACAATGCTGCTGCTATAAAAACCCAGCGCAATAAATTGTGAACCGAAAGTATAGTTAAGTACATAGTTTAGAATTTTTATCAAAACTAAAGAATCGCTATCTTTTATCAAGCTAGTTTTTAACAATTAATTTGATGATAGCCACTTTTTGGCAACAGATGCCCTTTGTAAGAATTCTACTTCCCTTTTGCTTAGGGATTGTGGGCGCAAGTATATGCACTTTAAACTGGCCAATAATGGCTATTTTCCTGGCATTCTGGGCAATCTTATTTTTCCTATACTGCGCCAAAATTAAAAAAATTCGGTTTGAACCTATTCCTGGCGTACTGGCTTTTTTGTGTTTGGTAACCCTAGGTATGTTGAGTGTAAAACTTCAAGAGGCTAAATTTTTACATGCGCACTTTTCTAAACAGAAAGCTACATTTTTACTGGCAACCATTACTCAGAAACCTGTAGTAAAAGACAAAAGTATAAGCATGGAAACTGCTGTATTTGCTTGCCTCGACAGCAATAAGCAGCTTCACTATTGCCAAGGAAATTTAGCCTTATCGCTTGCAAAAGATAGTTTGGCTAAGACATTAGGCTATGGCAATCAAATTTTAATTAAATCTGGTTTTCAGGAAATAAGTGCACCTAAAAACCCAAGTGGCTTTAATTACCAGCAATGGATGAGCCGCAAGGGATTTTACCATCAAATTTGGTGCAATTCTAAGACTTGGTTCAAACTGAATGCTACTAACGGAAATTTGATTTTGAGTAAAGTATATGCCGCCCAAGATTACATTAGTAACATACTAAAAATGTACCTAGAAGGAGACGAGCAGATTGGGATAGCCGAGGCATTGCTGTTTGGCTTAGACGACCATATTCCACAAGAAATCATAGATGCTTATAGTCATACCGGCACCCTACATGTTTTAGCCGTAAGTGGCATGCATGTAGGTCTAATTTATTTGATTTTAGGAGCAATGTTTAAACCCTTTAAAAGTAAGAAGTGGGCAAAATGGGTAGAGCCCTGGTTTATGCTTACGGGTATTTGGTTGTACTCTTTACTTTGTGGGCTCTCGCCTAGCATATTGAGGGCTAGTGTAATGTTTAGCTTTATGATTATGGGCAAGCTCATAAGCAGAAGCGGCAACCCTTTTAACAGTTTAGCAGCCTCTGCCTTCTTTTTATTGTTTTACGACCCGCAACTGCTTTACCATGTAGGGTTTCAGCTAAGTTATGCGGCAGTGCTAGGCATAATTGGTTTCTATCCTTACCTCTACCTTTTTTATACGCCACCTTTTAAATGGATAGACGAAATTTGGAAAGTAATAGCCGTTTCATTGTCGGCACAGCTCCTCACCTTTCCATTGAGTTTATGCTACTTTCACCAATTTCCTAATTACTTTTTACCTGCTAATCTCATCCTTATTCCTATTACAACGCTTATTATTTATTTAGGCATACTATTATTGATTTTTCAGCCCTTCTTTTGGCTTTCAAAAATGCTTGCCTGGTTAATTGCGCAGTTTATTTCTTTGGCCAATGCCACCGCCCATACCATTGCCTCTTTACCATTTGCCAGCATAAATCAAATTCCCTTTACCATGGGTGAAGCGCTTTGTTTGTATGTACTTATTATTTTGGCAGTTTTATATTTTAAGCAAAGAAACCTACTCCATTTAAAACTTGCCTTAGTTCTTATGGTTGGGCTAGGCTTGTATAGTTCTTATGTATTTTATAGGCATCGGCAACAAGAGCAACTGGTAATTTTTCATAGCACTAAAGGATTACTTATTTCTTATACCAAAGGGAGAGCTACGCAGTACTTAACTAACCCAGAATCTCTTGCTAGTAATTATTTTAAAAGAACTATTAAAGATCAAACGCTTTTTAATCAAAGTAAGGAAGTAAACATAGATAGTTTTCCTAGTGCAAATTTTAGGTTCTATTTGAACCAACATATGGTTTATGTTTTAGCCCATACACCCAAAATAATAACCCCAAAAGCTTCCATTTTAGTGCTGAGCGGGAAAGCTTGGTTCAACCTAGAACCCTTACTTGAAGAAGAAAAACCGAAGCTCATTGTATTGGCTAATTCTATACCCCAAAAGAAAAGAGAAGCGCTTATTAAACTTTGTGGAAAACATAAGGTTCGGTTTTATGATATTGCAAGTGCTGGAGCCTTTGTAATAAATGCTAAAGAATGGAAGAACTTGTAACATATGAAATTAAAGATAGGGTTGCTTACTTAACCCTAAACAGACCAGAAAAGCGCAATGCGTTAAGCTTTGAATTTGTGGGTGTAATTAAAGAAAGCATCCAAAAAGCCCTTGCAGATGCAAATTGCAAAGTTTTGGTAATAAGAGGAAATGGAGAAGCATTTTGTTCTGGAGCAGACTTAGCCTCTTTACAACAATTGCAAAACAACACCTTTGAAGAAAACATTGCAGATAGCACACATTTGGCAGAACTATTTCTGCTTATTTACCACTCGCCAAAAGTAGTAATTAGCTTAGTGCATGGAGCAGCTTTTGCGGGCGGTTGTGGCTTAGCTACCATTTGTGATTTTTGCTTTGCAGAATCGCACGCGCGTTTTGCTTATACAGAAGTAAAAATTGGATTTATACCAGCTATTGTTTTGGTATTCTTATTAAGGCAAATAGGAGAACGCAAAGCACGCCAAATTTTATTATCAGGAGAAATATTAGATGCTTTACAAGCCAAAGAATTAGGGCTTATTAATTATGTGGTAGACTCTTCGCTAATTCATGAAACAGTGCACGAGTTTGCAGTTAAACTAGCCAAACAAACATCTGCACAATCTATAGCCTCAACAAAAAAAATGCTTGCCAATGTACCCGAAAAAAGTTTGGAAGAAGCTATAAAATATGCTGCAGAAATGAATGCAAATGCACGTTCTAGCGAGGATTGCAAAAAAGGAATTGCCGCATTTTTAAATAAAGAAAAAATACGTTGGTAATGAAAAATATCTTACTAACTAGCTTCCTACTTCTTAGTTGTGTAGTTTTTGCTCAATATAAAATTAATGAGGGTAAAATATTCTACGACATCAGCTATAAAAATTTAAGTCCAGACATGAAACGTAACGAACACATGTTACCACATGATGCGAGTTTCTATTTTAAAGGTCAAAAAACCAGAATGGAAATGGGCATAGCGGGCATGGGCAAAAACACTACTATTTACAATGGCAATACGAAAGAAACAGTTATCCTTTTAAATCTGTTTGGTAAAAAACTTGCCTTAAAAAAGAGCGATAGTGAAATGGTGGCTTTTAAAAAGACAATTATACCAGATTCTATAAAAGTTACCTCGTCGGTAACGCTATTCCCCGATACAAAAAAAATAGCAGGCTATGTTTGTCAGAAAGCCATGGTAAAACAAATAATTGGCAAAGACACCTTTAATAATGAATGTTGGTTCTCGAGAGATATTGCGCCCTATAATACCATGCAAGACCCCTCACTAGAAGGAATTCCAGGCATTTTAATGCAGTATGGTTCTAATGCGAGCGGTGCTTTAATGACCTTAACGGTTAGAATGGTTAGCCCTATTCCTATGGAAGATTATTTATTTGAGATTCCAAAAGAATACCAGGTAGTAACAGAAGAAGAATTAAATAAATTAATACCAGTGCTTCAAGGGCAACGCTAGGAGATTGCGCTTATTTTACTTTCTGGTTGACCCAAACTACTAACGAGTTCAATTAAATGATTAAAGCTAGTAAGCTTAATTACATTGTTAAATTCTTCGAAATTTTCAGTTACAAATTGATGACCAGAAATTAGAATAGTACTTTTAGGCCAACTTTCTGTTAAAAATTTAACAAAAGCATGTTTGTCCATATCATGCTGGGGTATGGTCATTAAAGTAAGTATAAAATCTGGGGAATGCTTTTCGAAAGCTTCTCTTAAATCAGTTAATGGAACTTCCTGACCTAGGAATAAAACTTCTTGTCCACGAGAGCGAATGATATAATTAGCAAAAAGCAAACCTAGCGAGTGCTTTTCGAACTCGGGCAAAAACAATAAAAATTTCTTTTTACTTAAATTAGGTTTTCCAACCTGGCCATCGATAGCAACATATAATTTCTGCTTGATGATATTAGAAACAAAATGTTCATGAGATGGGACTAAAGTACCCACTTGCCAAAGTAATCCTACTTCCTGAAGAAAGGGGAACACAATTTTGAGGAAGGTTTCTTCGAAGCCAAATTGTATGATGTATGTATTTAACAGTTTGTGAAATCCCAATTCATCGAAACTCATCATTGCTGCAATGAAAGAACGAATATGGATTTTATATTCAGAAGTTGCAGAACTTAACTCTACCACTTTTTGAGCTATTTCTTCACTGTCAAATTTTGCGATTTCTGAAATTTTTAAACCACTATCATTTAAAACACTGATATTTAAAAGTGTCTTGAGGTCTTGGTCATCGTAATAGCGAATATTGGTTTCGCTGCGCTTGGGAACAATAATGCCGTATCTTTGCTCCCAGATGCGGAGCGTATGGCATTTTATCCCCGTAAGTGCTTCGATATCTTTTATTGAAAAAATTCCCAATGTGTTTATTACTAAATATATTGGAGAAACATAATGGATGTAAAAATGTTTTCAAAATAAAAGGTTATGACAAAAATCATCCTAACAGGCGGCACAGGTAATATTGGGAAAACGCTAACAAAGACTTTAGAAAATATTGGCAACGAGGTATATACACTTACCCGGAACCCTAAAACAGGGAACAAAAAACATATTTTTTGGGACCCAGAAAAAGGCATTTTGGACCCCAAAGATTTAGCAGATGCAGAAAGTATAATCCATTTGGCAGGTGCTGGTGTGGCAGATCACCGTTGGACCCAAGCATACAAGGATGAAATAATGAGCAGCAGGGTGTTAGGTACTAGGATATTGGCCAAAACCCTAGCACAGGCAAACCACAAACTTAAAAGCTTTGTATCGGCCTCCGCGGTTGGCATTTATGGGACCCATCCAACTGGAATTGTAAGCGAGGATTACCCGGCAGATGTTAATTTTTTAGCACAGGTGTGTGTAGCTTGGGAAGAAGAAACTAAGGCTATCTCCAATTTAGGGATTCCGGTAAGTATTGCCAGAATAGGGATTGTATTGAGCAAGGATGGCGGTTTTGTTAAAGAGATTGGCAACTTGGCCAAATGGGGTTTGGCTGCCCCTTTAGGAAATGGGAAAATGATTGTACCCTGGATACATGTAGATGATTTATGCAGGATGTTAATTTTCCTTAGTAAACACCCAGAACTACAGGGTCCCTTTAATGCAGTAGCGCCAAATGTGGCAAGTAATGCAGAACTTACCAAATTGATAGCCAAAAACTTAAATAGACCGGCCTTTTTGCCTCCTGTTCCTGACTTTATGCTCAAACTTATGATGGGAGAAATGGGGCAAATGTTATTGTCGGATCAAAACATTTCTGCTGAAAAAATTTGCGCTAGTGGATTTGGATTTAATTATCTTTACGCTAAAGATGCAATTACCCAACTCCTTAAAAAGTAAACCATGAGAAAATTCCTCTGCCTGTTTCTATTTTTGAACCTCTTCATTTTTAGCCTAAACGCACAAACCAATTTACGTTTTAGTGATGCAGTATTTGCAAAAATCTTAGAAGGAAATTATGCTCCTAGTAGCTACTACCAAAGCACTTTACCAAGTACAAAAAATGTAATTCTTAATGAATTAAAAAAGGGCGTTTCGGCAGATTCATTATTAAACTATTTAGTGGCATTAGAGCAATTTAAAAACAGGAATACGGGTTCAGACACGCTTTCTTTAACCAATGGAATTGGCGCTGCCAGAAATTGGGCCTTGGCTAAATTTAAGAGTTTTGCCACCGTTAATAATAGTCCACTACTTAGTGGTTTCTTCCAATTTGATAAAATGATTTGCAGCATGACCACACATAAAAATGTGGTAGCAATTTTACCAGGGACAGATACGAGTGCAAAAGGCTTTATAATTTTAGAAGCACACCTTGATAGCCGTTGCGAAAATGCTTGCGATACTGCTTGCATAGCCCAAGGAATGGAAGACAATGGAAGCGGGGTAGCCTTGGTTTTAGAATTGGCAAGGGTTATGAGTAAACAAAAATTTTCTAGGACCATAGTATTTATGCTAACCACCGCCGAAGAACAAGGTTTAGATGGTGCCAATGCCTTTGCTATTTATTGTAAAACTAACAATTTGCCAGTAAGAGCTGTTTTAAATAATGATGTAATTGGTGGCATTATTTGCGGAAAAACGGCTTCACCTCCAGGTTGCCCAGCAGAAAATGATGTAGATAGCATTAATGTCAGGATTTTTTCTGCAGGTTCCAATTACTCGCAACCCAAAGGATTGGCAAGGTTTGT
>JBIKKC010000033.1:0-14889 GCA_044360615.1 Bacteroidia bacterium
TTTAGGTTAGCGAGAACCTCTATTGGAATTACTTGGGGTTTGTTTTTCATTGGTTCAAATTACTAATTTTAAAACAATAATTCATAAACATCTCCATATTTAAAAAAACTCAAAATAATACCCAATCTGGAAAAAGTCTCTTCCGGTTTCGTCGTTAATTTTGTAATCAAATTGATGCACGTAGCCAATGAGTAAACTACTATGTTTGGTAAATCTATGTGAAAGGTTAAACGATAAGCGGTTACGCTCAAAATAGGGTTCTCTGTCTGTAAAGAAAATTTCGTTTTGAAAGCCTAAAATGTAGGGATGTACAGATTCGGTTTTTTTGCCAAAAGCATAAGATACTCCTAATCTATACCTAAATCTATTTTTATAACCATTGCTGGTAAAGCGGTTTTCTATTCTATAGCGGTGCTCAATTTTAAAATTATTGAGCGGTTGTACAAGAATTAGCTGCGGCCAAATTCTTATTTCGTCGTTGTTTTTAGGCAGCACAAAATTGCCGCCTTCTTTATAGGTTTGGTAGGTGCCTGCACCTAAGGTTAAGGTAAGGTTTTTATTAAACTTGTAACTAACACCACCTTTTACTTCATAATAGTGAAAGTCATCATACAACTTCAAAGATCGGAGCTGCGATTCTCCAAAGCAGCTCCAATCTTGAGTAATATGATATTTTAAATTAACAATATTCCAACTGCCTAAATCGGAATATTGCCCAGCCACAAATTTAACAGTGAGCATAAAAATTACGAGAAGTAATTTGGGTCTTGCCATTGCTAAATTGGCCGATATTTAGTTGCGCATTAATTTTAAGCTTCGATTCAATAAATTTTACATCCTCCTTAGGCTATGTTTCCAAGATAAATTAATACTGGAGGATCGTATTTGCTATTGTCCTTGACCCAATGAGTAACCTGCTTTACCATCAAAATTATAAAGGTTCTCAGTTTTTATCGCATCAATATTTTTATCGGAAGCGTTCTTAAGTAACGCAATAATATCTTCCTTAGTTATTTTAGCACCTTCTTCTGGTTTGAACCTACATCTCCAATGATCTGTACAAAATGTTTCCTTAAAACCATTAGGCCATACCTTTATGCCTCTATTGGTAATCATGGTAAGTTTGCCATTTTGCACTTCCATGGTTTTAATAATTTCTGCCAATGCATTTGGGTCTGTTCCCGCCCAATGTACAAATACATCAACCCCAACTAATTCCTTATTTGCCGCTGGTTTACGTGTGTATTTTGGTAGGTTCAAGGCAACATCTTTACTGTAACTTACAGGCGTTAATGAAACAGGTTTTGCTCCTAAATTGCTTATAACTGCTTCGGCAAAATCTGAGGTGCTTACTTTTGTCTTACTAATGCCTTCTTTAAAAATATCATAAGTGTGAATGCCTTCTTCTAAAGTTTTGAGCCAAGCATTTTGAACCTTCTCAGCAATTTCTGATTGACCAATATGGTTTAACATCATAATGGCTCCTTGTAACAAACCAGATGGATTAGCTAAATTTTGTCCAGCTCTTCTAGGTGCAGAACCGTGTATGGCTTCAAACATGGCACATTCTTCACCAATATTAGCAGAGCCTGCTAGTCCAACTGAACCAGTTATTTGAGCAGCTACATCACTTAATACATCTCCGTATAAGTTTGGCATAACAATCACATCAAAAATCTCTGGGGTATCTGCCAGTTTTGCTGCGCCAATATCAATTATCCAATGCTCATTTTCTATGTGCGGATATTCCTTCGCTATTTCATCAAATACCTGATGAAATAATCCATCCGTCTGCTTCATAATATTATCTTTGGTAAAACAAGTTACCTTCTTTCTGTTTTGTTGTTGCGCATATTCAAAAGCATATCTAACAATTTTTTCGCAACCCGGTCTGCTAATTAGCTTTAAGCATTGAACCACTTCATCTGTTTGCTGATGCTCTATACCCGCATATAAATCTTCTTCATTTTCTCTTACAATAACCACATCCATTTTAGGATGCTTGGTACTTACAAAAGGATGTAAGCTCATACATGGTCTTACATTAGAGTACAATCCTAAAAATTTACGTGTGGTTACATTTAAACTTTTGTATCCTCCACCTTGCGGAGTAGTAATTGGTGCTTTTAGAAATATTTTATTTCTTCTTATTACCTCCCAAGATTCTTCAGAAATGCCTGAAGTATTTCCTGCTAGGTAGACTTTTTCGCCTACTTCAATTTCTTCAATTTCAATGGCTGCTCCTGCTGCCAAAATAATCTTTAGTGTGGCGTCCATAATTTCTGGACCAATTCCGTCGCCTTTGGCTATCGTAATTTTTCTCATTAGTTATTAATTAATTTCGACACAAATATTGTCTTTTTTTTATAAATATTGTTTTATAGTTGTTATAAATGGCATAAAAATATTTTATGCATTACACCTCAACTCAATTTTAAATGCCTTTAACTGAAGTTATAGGTAGAATACAAATTATAACTGATTTTGGAAGAGAGATTGCTGATTAATTATTTAAGAGCGCACAAAGCTCAAATTATAGAAAAAATTAGTTGGTAATTAGATTGTTAAGCAAAGTTCTAGAAGCTTGCCAATACCTTTTTCCGTAATTGCAAAAAATTTCCTCTCCGCTCTTAATTTTTCTTGTTGCTTGTAAACAAACGCGTTTGTTTTCATCCAACATTATTTTGGCATTATTTTTAAAGTTTGAACCTACTAAACCTAGAGCATCATTGGCATATTTTGCAAAACAGCCTGTCTTCCTTGAATCAAGGATACTGCCATCAAGCATGCTTATAAAGTAATTATTATTACCCTTTTTAGCCCTTTTTTTAGCCTCCATATCTGTTAAGATTTCGCCTTCGAAAACAGCTATAATTTCATTTTTATATATGGTAATTGCGGTAAATAATCCCTTTCCAGCATCGGGTATTTGGGAAGTTTGCTTAAATAAATAATCTACTTCTTTTGCTGCGATGCTATTTTCTGACATAGTTTTCAAAGATGTGGTTTCGAGTGAATCATTTCAAAATTAGTTATCTTATATTTGAATTTTAACAATTTCTAAATATAGCTTATAGTTTGTACGGTATGAAAATAAGAATTATCAATGGTCCAAATCTTAATTTACTTGGTAAACGTGAACCTGAGATATATGGCTCGCAAGGGTTTGAGGAGTATTTGCCAACCTTAAAAGTAAATTTTCCCGACCTTGAAGTAGACTATTTTCAAAGTAATATAGAAGGTGAGTTAATTAATTCCATTCAAGAAGCAGGTTTTACTTATGATGGAATTATTTTAAATGCTGGGGCTTATACGCATACTTCTGTTGCCATTGGAGATGCAGTTGCGGCTATTACAACTCCCGTAATAGAGGTGCATATTTCTAATGTTTTTGCGAGAGAAACTTTTCGTCACCATTCTTTTATAGCCCCACATGCCAAAGGAATAATAGCTGGATTAGGTTTAAACGGATATCAACTTGCCGTTCAGTTTCTATATGAATCAAAGTAATTTTGGCAACGAGAAGGTTTTACTGCCAAGGGGTATCATTTTATTAAAAAGCTAAACTAGAGCTCCGAAAACTTCTGCTTCTTTTCTGCAAAATGTTTCCAAATAAAACTGCCATTGTAAAGGCCATGTAATTGCGACCAAGGTTTTTTTACCAAACCATTATTTCTTAGGGATAGCCATTTTTTTGGTTGAAAGAAGAAGCTGCTATGGGCTCTATGTATAGCCCAACTATTTTTAAATTCTCCTTTCAAAAGAAAAAAGATTGAGCTTAATAAATCTAAAAAGGATCTATAAGGAATGAACCAAATTAAGGTACTTGCAGGCAAATTTTTAAACAACATTACCAGCGAGTTTCTAAAGTTAAGATATGTTTTTTGTGGATGTCCTTTTTGCAAAGTGCTTCCTCCCAAATGATACACTTCGCTAGTTGCGCAATACCAGTTTTGGTAACCAACTTGTTGAATTCTCCAGCACAAATCAATTTCTTCCATATGCGCAAAAAAACTCTCGTCTAAGCCACCTGCTTTGTAATAGGCTTCGCGTTTAACAAAAAGGCAAGCACCACTGGCCCAGAAAATTTCGCAACTATCATTGTATTGCCCTTGGTCTGCTTCAAGGGTTTCAAACAATCTTCCTCTGCAAGCTACATAGCCCAGTTTGTCTATAAAGCCGCCTGCTGCCCCTGCGTATTCAAAATGATTTTTAGAAGTATATTGTAAAAGTTTAGGTTGGGCTGCACCAATCATAGGATTCGCGTCCATCATGGCAATAACTGGCTCTAGCCAAGAGGCTGGCACTTCTACATCATTGTTTAGTAATACAAAATAATCGGCAGTGAGTTGTTGTAATGCTTTGTTATAGCCCCCAGCATAACCATAGTTTTTATCTAACTGTAAAATGGTTATTTGAGGATAGTTATGTTTAAGCCAATCTACAGAGTCGTCACTTGATGCATTATCTGCAACAACTATTTCTAGATTGGGATAAGTAGAAGCCACCACACTTGGAAGAAATTGCGCTAACAATTCTCTTTTGTTCCAATGAATAATAACAACTGCTACTTTGGGTTTGGCCATTGCTTAAGCTTGCTTTAAATATGGAACATAAATAAAATGCGCACCAGCGGCCGTTATTAGCAAAATACACATTTGCTCTTTAGGGTTTTTAAAATTGTGAATGAATTCTTGTTCTCTTTCTTGCAACACTAGTTTTTTTTCTACTAATTCTTCCAAGGTACTTGCATGTATGCTAAAGTCGCGCGCATAATCTTCACGCAATAAAATGGGTTCACCTAATTTTACTTGGTGCTGGTGGGCTACAAAAACTGGATATTTTGTAAACCCTTCTTTTACCATTTCTAGGGCAACTTCTTTAATCATTGGACTATAAAACTTTAAGTCTTCCCTTAGCAGTTCTAATAACTTTTGTAGAGCGCTTGAATTTTCCATTATTTCAATTCTAATAAAGCAATATTTTCTACGTGATGGGTATGCGGAAACATATCTACAGCTTGCACCTTACTTACTTTATATACTTCCATCATAAGTGCAATATCTCTAGCTTGGGTGGCAGGGTTGCAGCTTACATATACTATTCTTTTCGGACGTAAATCAAGCAATTGCTTAATTACATCTTCGTGCATTCCAGCTCTTGGTGGGTCTGTAATAACCACGTCAGGTAAGCCGTTTTCTTCGGCAAATTGCCTGCTTAATAAATCCTTCATATCACCTGCATAAAAGGCGGTATGGTTCAAACCATTTAATAATGCATTCTTTTTTGCATCTTCTATAGCTTGGGGTACATATTCAATGCCCACAACTTTTTTAGCTTGCTTAGCTACAAACAAGGCAATGGTACCCACACCAGTGTATAGGTCGTAAACCAATTCTTCGCCAGTTAAGGCTGCCATTTCTCGCGCTGCATTGTAAAGCGTTAAAGTTTGTTGGGTATTGGTTTGAAAAAATGATTTAGCACCAATTTTAAACTGTATGCCTTCTAGCTCTTCTACCAAGTGGTCGTTACCTGCATATACTTCAATTTCTAAATCATGGAAGGTGTCATTTAACTTGGTATTTATTACATAAAGTAATGAGGTAATTTGAGGGAAATTTTGATGAATGTGTTGCAATAAGGCTTCTCGTTTTGGTGCATCATCATGCCCAAAACTAACTAAAAGCATCCATTCTCCTTTGCTATTGTTGCGCAACATAAGGTTGCGCATAAGTCCGGTTTGGCCATAGAGATTATAGAAATCATAGTCGTTGGCCTTGCAAAAAGCGCCTATACTATTTCTAATCTCATTATTTAAATGCGGCATTAAATGGCAAGTTTCTAACTCAAACACTTTATCAAACCTACCAGGGATATGGTAACCTAAGCCTGCGTTTTCAGCTTTACTTAAGGTGCCCATATCGTCTTTATTACTTAGCCATTTTCTATCTGTAAAACTAAATTCTACTTTGTTTCTGTATTCCTTGGTTTGAACCGAACCTAAAATAGGTTGAAGAGGCGGAAAGGGAAACTTTCCTAATCTCTCAAAAGCATCTTGCACTTGCTGTTGCTTGTATTTAAGTTGGGCAGGATAACTCATTTGCTGCCATTTACAGCCACCACAAGTGCCAAAATGCTGGCAGAAAGTTTCCACTCTATCTTCAGACGGGGTAACAATTTCTGTAATGCGTGCAAACTCAAAACGCTTTTTTATTTGATATACTTGGGCATTTACAATATCACCTGGAACGGCAAAATCTACCATTACCACTTTGCCTTCTTGGCGCGCAATACATTTACCTTCACTACCTGCATTCTCAATACTTAGAGATGGGTAATGGTTAAAAACTTTTTTCTTTTTCGACATATTAAATGATATTCACTTCTGGTATAATGTGGATACCAAATTTATCCATAACCGATTGTTGTATTTCTAGCGCCACTTTATAAATTTCGTTGCCTGTTGCATTTCCATAATTCACTAAAACTAAAGCTTGGTCTTTATGTGCACCAGTATTCCCCACACGCTTTCCTTTCCAACCACATTGCTCTATAAGCCAGCCTGCAGGCACTTTTATTTGATTTGAGAAAGTTGGGTATCCGGGAATTGTTGGGTAGCTGGCCTTAAGTTGTTCATAAATTGCTGAATCAATTTCTGGGTTTTTAAAAAAGCTTCCAGAGTTTCCCAGAACTTTAGGATCGGGCAATTTACTGCTTCTAATAGCAATTACCGCATCACTAACATCTTTAAGATTTGGCGTGTCAATACCTTTTTCTTGAAGCACGTCTTTTATAGCACCGTAGCTAATATTTAGCTGTGGTTTTTTCGAAAGTTTATACGTTACGGAAGTAATGATATACTTCCCTTTCGCCTCATTTTTGAAGATACTTTCTCGGTAACCAAATTTGCATTCAGCGTTACTAAAACTAGTTTTAATGCCTGTAGTAATTTCCACCGCCTCCACCGCCTCAATAACATCCTTAACTTCTACGCCATAAGCTCCAATATTCTGCATGGGAGCTGCTCCAATGCATCCTGGGATTAAGGATAAATTTTCTACACCTCCATATCCTTTTTCAACGCAATAAAGTACAAATTCATGCCAATTTTCGCCACTGTTTGCCTTTATAAAAATATGCTCTTCTGTTTCATTTACCCTTTCAATACCTCTGAGGTTCATTTTTACAACCATACCTTCAAAGTCTTTAGTAAGTAAAACATTACTACCGCCTCCAAGCACTAAAATCTCTCTTTGGCTAAGGTTAAAGGTAATACATAACACCTGAACTTCCTCTACCGTGCTGCATTCTACAAATTGAGCCGCTTTGGCTTCAAGGCCAAATGTGTTGTATGGCTTAAGCGATATGTTTTGGTAAATTACCATTATAGGGCAGCAAGTAAATAAAACTGCCTTTAAATTGATAATTGTTTACGAAAAAAGTAAAATTTTATTTTATAACAGGTCAAATAACTTAAAACCAACTTGAATGCTAATCATGCTAGACCTCATATTTGGAGAGATTCCATTGTAAACAAATGGCGCACCCATACTTCCAATATTTGCATCCCATTTAAGGTCGGCTCTAATCCTGGCTAAGTCTGCACCAATTCCTATCTGCATTCCCGTGGCGCTAGATTTTAAGTCACTTTTTTCAAATAGCGGATTGTTTGTTGGGATTTCTGTGGTTTGTTTGGTTACAAATTGGAAGTTTGGTCCGCCATAAAAACGTGCAATCTTTAATACTTTAAAGCCAAACATAATTGGAACTTCAAAATAATTAACCTTATTTAAGAACACACTTTTAGTGCCGGCATTGTCAACTGTAAAGTTACTTGCTCTGGTGTTCATCATTAATTCTGGTTGCACATAAAAACCAATAACAGGTACTTTAACTCTGCCGTAAACGCCAAAATTATAGGTATTGTTCGATTCGGTTGTCATAGAAACCGATTTGGTATCATCAAGCATAAGCGTGCAACCACTTAAACCTGCTTTAACACCCAATTCTAAAATTTGAGCATGTGTAACTTGCGCTGTTAATAGGGCTACAAGATATAATACTATTTTTTTCATGTTATTTTTTTTTAAGATTGTGTTTTAATGATATTAATTAACTATTGGTAAAAAGCTGTAATTTTTGCTTCTCCATAATTGGTCTTCTAACCAATTATTAGGGTATTCAACTTTTACATCAATTACTTTATCTCCTTCCATAACGGCAGTTAATTTTGGTTGAATAAAACCTTTATAAGGTGCTACATTTAATTTGTTAAATCTTTCTTTTACTTCTTTTAATAATTCTTGGTTTACTTTCACGCCATAGTTTTCTACCAAAGCCTGGCCTGCAGCAAAATCTCCTTCAGATTTTATGCGTTGAATTTCCTTTAATAACATGCCAAAGATCACACGTAATTTTTCGTAATCATTTACTTTAACATACGTTTTCCCATCCTTTTTTACGTATTCAATTACATTTTCTGCTTTCCCTTTTTCAAAGGCCCATGATGCGTTTAACTGTCTATTACGCATGTGTGCTTCTTCTAAGTTTTCGCCAATTTGTAAACGTGTTAATTGGGTAATTAAGCCATTGCGTATGTAATTGTCATATTCGCATTTGCCTACTTCTAAACTTGGCATCACACCCATTTCAACTAATTTAGGGTCCATTACATAATACAACGCCACTAAATCTGCACGCGCTTCTTCTAAGGTGCTGGCATAATTTTTTAAGGTTTGATCCGGGTCGCCAATTCCTGGATTAATTTGCCCAGATGCGTGTCCAATTACCTCATGCATATCGGTATGTAAATCGCTCCCTAAGGCACCAAATTCTGCATTTCTTTTTATTTCTTCTTCAGTTAAAGCAAACTCTTTCATCATTGGGCTCTTAGCGCCAACAATATTGTAGCTATGCACAATATTACCCAATGAAACAGATTTAGAACCATGTGCTTGCCTAATCCAATTTGCATTGGGTAAATTGATACCAATTGGCGTAGATGGGTTAGATGCTCCAGCTTCTTGTATTACTGTAATAACTTTTGCTGTAATTCCTTTTACATTCTTCTTTTTGTGGTTTGGGTCAAGCGGCGAATTGTCTTCAAACCACTGTGCCTCTTTGGCTATTGCTGCAATGCGTTTGGTGGCTTCCATATCTTTTAAACTCACTACAGATTCAAAGGAAGCGCGTTTACCAATGGCATCTTCATAAACCTCAATAAATCCGTTTACTACATCTAATCTGCTTTCGGTGTCTTCTACCCATGCAATACTGTATTCGTCAAACTTTTTAAGGTCGCCTGTTTTATAATACTCAACCAATAAGCTCAATGCTTTTTTCTGTTTATCATTCTCTGCAACTGTAACTGCCTTTTCTAACCAATACACTATTTTATCAATGGCTGCTCCGTACATTCCACCAGATTTCCATACCTTTTCGGTAACTACGCCATTTTCTTTTACCATTTTAGAATTTAAACCCCAGCTAATAGGTTTGGTATCATTGGTGTTAATACGAGCAGCATAATAAGCTTCAACCTCTGCTTGGGTAACGCCTTCATAAAAATTGTTGGCAGAAGCTTTTACATTGTCGATATTACTTGCCAAGTTAACTGTTTTTGCATCTACAGTTGGATCAAACATAACTGGTTTTAATAAACCAAGATAGGCTTCTTTGCTCATACCATCTAGAGGTAATGCGTTTTCTGGTACTGCATTTACCAAACTTTCAAAGTATGCATAGCTGCATTCTGGAATAAATTTAGAGTTTGCATAATGATGGTGAATACCATTCGCAAAAAATACACGTTTGGCATAGGTTTCAAACTGTTTCCATTCAACATTTTCTTTGTCGCCAGTATAGTTGGTTAAGATGGCCTCAACTGTTTTACGTATGCGTAAATTGTGCTTGTACTTTTGGTCGTAATAAATATCTCTGCCGCAATTTGCCGCTTCGTATAAATAATAGGCGAGTTCTTTTTGTTGCAGGCTCAGTTCTTCAAACCCTGGGATTTGGTACCTTAATACTTGTAAATCTGCAAACTGATCACAATTCACTTCAAAGTCAGTGTTTTGTGTACTCATTTTTTTGTTATCGCTTTCGCAAGCACCAAAAACGGTAGCTGTTCCAATTAATCCGTATAGCATTGCTTTTTTTAAGTTCATGGGTTTAACGTTATTTGAGCAAATATAAGAGGCTAATTGTGAAAGTTCCATCCATTTATAAAATTCTTGAAAATGCATATCAAACCTACAATCAGGTAAATTTTATTGCAGATGACCCAATTTCAATACCACACCAGTATGTTAAGAAGGCGGATATTGAAATTGCGGGCTTATTTGCTGCCGTATTTGCTTGGGGGCAGCGCATAACTATTATTAATAAAACACAAGATGTTTTGCAAAGAATGGATAATACCCCACATGATTTTGTTTTGAATCATCAGGAAAAGGATTTAAAAAAAATGCTAGATTTTAAACACCGCACGTTTAATGATACAGATTTGCTCTATTTTATTCATTTCTTAAAGCACCATTATCAAACAGAGATAAGTTTAGAGTCCGCATTTAGCAGAGGTATGAAAAAGAAGGATGTAAACATAGAAAATGGGTTAATGGGTTTTAGAGACTATTTTTTTTCTTTACCTAATGCGCCTGCGAGAACGCGCAAACACATTGCTTCTCCCAGTACAGGATCGAGCTGTAAACGTTTAAACATGTTTTTACGTTGGATGGTAAGAAAGGATAAATTTGGGGTAGATTTTGGTATCTGGCAGACCATTAAGCCTGCTCAATTGGTGTGTCCATTAGATATTCATGTGGGAAGGGTAGCGCGCAAATTAGGCTTATTAGAAAGGGCACAAGACGATTGGCAAGCTGCTGTAGCTTTAACCAATGCTTTAAAACGTTTTGATCCAAAGGATCCTGTTAAATACGATTTAGCGTTATTTGGTTTGGGGGTAAATGGTGAACATTGAAATTTGTAGTTAAGAATTCCTACTTTAGCTTTGTAGCATGTTTCGAATAATTATTTTCTTTTCCTTTTTTATACCTTTTAGTTTAAAAGCCCAATACGCTCCACAGGCTGGTTTAACAGGCTCTTTAGCCATACATGCCGATAGCAGCGCTTTTCTTAATTGGGCGAGTGGCTATAGTTTAAAACGGGGTTGGCAAAACATGGCTGATACTTCCTTGGGCAGAGCAGATGTTGGCGAAGAATGGAGCATAACCGGAAAGGCAGGAAATGGCGTAATTAGTTTGGGCGATAAAGGTAGTATCACTTTAACCTTTCCTTATCCCATTAGAAACGGACAAGGAGCAGATTTTGCTGTTTTTGAAAATGGTTTTTTGGTAAATGATAGTTTGGCTTTTCTCGAATTAGCTTTTGTAGAAGTAAGTAGTAATGGAGCAGATTTTGTGCGTTTTGCGGCAGTTTCTACAGTAGATATAAGTATTCAGCAACCAAGCTTTTCTACCATAAACGCAAAGCACATTCATAACTTAGCGGGCAAGTATATTCTACCCTTTGGAACTCCCTTTGATTTGGAAGAATTAAAAGACAGCAGTAAGATAGATGTAAATAATATTACCCATGTTCGAGTTACAGATGTTGGAGGCAGTATTTTACCAGAATGGGCTTCAAGAGATGTTTTTGGGCGCGCAATTAATGACCCTTGGCCAACTCCTTTTCCATCGGCAGGGTTTGATTTTGACGCAGTAGGCGTAATCTATCAACAAGATGGTTTAGGAATAGCAGCGAGTTACCAAAATGGCTTATCGGTTTTTCCAAATCCAGCAAGAGTTGGGCAGCAAATTAATATTGAGATGCCATTAGGTTCAAACCAAAAGAACTTGCAATTGATGGATATGAATGGGAAGGAAATTCAGGTGGTTCAAGATAAATTCACTTTAGAAACGCCAGGTATTTACTTCTTATCTATTTTGGCCAATGGCAAACAAGGCCTTCAAAAATTAATCGTTACCCCATGATAAAACACCTAATTAGCATTGCAGATGAAAAAGCCCATTTTGTGGGTATCGAAAGTACTGTTGAAACTTTAAATGTTGCCGAGTTAGTGATGCAATTGCCTGCTTGGCGCCCTGGTAGGTATGAATTAGGAAATTTTGCTAAAAATATTAGAAAATTTTCGGTTCAAAACGAAAAAGGAGAAAGTTTAGCTTTTAAAAAAATAAGTAAAGATTCTTGGTTGATCCCATGCAAAGGCTCTGCCACTATTAAGCTAAGTTATGAGTACTATGCCAACCAAGCAGATGCTGGTGCTTGCTATGTAGATGCCGAATTAATTTACCTCAATCCGGTGCATTGTTTTATGTATGTTTTGGGAAGAATGGAGGAGGCGCATACTTTAAGTTTTGAAGTGCCCCAACATTGGGAAATTGCTTGTCAGTTGCCCCAAGAGCACGGCAAGTTAATGGCGCCAAATTTTGACATGCTGGCCGATAGTCCTTTGTTTGTTTCGCCCAATTTGCAACACCATTGTTTTAAAGTAAAGGAAACAGATTTTCATTTTTGGTTTCAAGGGGCAAAGTTCCCTTTAGTACAAAAACTAGAGGAGGATACACGCAAATATGCTTTATGGCAGGAGGATCTTTTTGGTGAATTACCTTGCACGGATTATCATTTTTTATACCTGCTCTTACCTACCGCTTTTAGGCACGGGGTAGAGCATTTAAATTCTACCGTAATTGCCATGGGTCCGCATACAGATTTTGAGAAAGAGGATTTTTATCACGACTTTCTCGCAATCAGTTCTCATGAATTATTTCATTTATGGAATATCAAAAGGATTAGACCTCAAGAAATGTGGCCTTATGATTTTACCAAGGAAAATTATTCTGAACTAGGTTATGTTTATGAAGGTGTAACAACCTATTATGGCGATTTAACTTTGTGGCAATGCGGAGTTTGGGATTGGGAGCGGTATAGAAAAAGTTTAAGTGCAGATATTACAAGACATTTAAACAATGAAGGTAGGTTTAATTATTCTGTGGCCGAAAGTAGTTTTGATACTTGGTTAGATGGATATGTAAATGGTGTGCCTGGAAGAAAAGTTTCTATTTACATGGAAGGTTTAATTGCTGCATTTATTGCCGATGTAATGATTATTGAAGCAAGTGAGGGTAAGAATTGTTTAGATGATGCGATGCAGTTATTGTATGACCGAACTTGGAAAGTAAATATTGGTTACAGTAAAGAAACTTACCAAATGGTTTTAGAGACTACCGCAGGAATATCTTTTGCAGATTATTTTTCTGAAGTAATTGAGGGTAGGGGAAAGATGGAAGTTTGGCTGACGGATGCATTAGATAAATTGGGCTTATCTGTTGAAAAGCAAGTAGATGAGGCTGGGTTAGTCAAGTTTAGTGTGGTAAAACTGCTTGAGCCAACAAATTTGCAGAAAAGATTTTTTGGCTTTTGGAGTCAAAGCCACTAAATTCGATAAAATTCTTAATTCACGCTCATGCAAAAGATGTATTTGGAGTGCAGTAATTGCGACGCAAAAAGTGTTAGTTTTTTAAAGCATTGCACAGATGCGGAGGCTAGCCATGTGTCCGCTGCCAAATCTTGCAGTCATTATAAAAAAGGGCAAACCATTTTTTATGAAGACAATATGCCATTAGGAATTTATTGCCTAAGTAAAGGAGCTATTAAGTTAACAAAATCTAATAAAGATGGGAAGGAGCAAATTGTAAGATTTGCAAGAGAAGGGGAGTTTTTAGGCTATAGGGCGCTCATTGCTGATGAACCCCTGGTAGCTACTGCTACTTGCATTGAAGATACAATATGTTGTTTTATTCCAAAACAAATATTTTTAGATTTATTAGAGAGCAATCAGCTCATCAATAAACATATGCTTAAATCATTATGTCATGAATTAGGTATAGCCGATGAGAAAATTCAAAGTTTAGCGCAAAAAAGTGTACGCGAGCGATTGGCCGAAACTTTATTATTTCTGCAAAAAACCTTTTTGGATGAAAAAAATACCGATCCTAATTTAATCTCGGTAACACTGCCAAGGGAAGACATCGCAAATATTGTGGGTACTGCTACAGAAACAGTGATTCGTTTGCTTTCAGAATTTAAGGCAGACAAACTTATTGATATGGAAGGCAAACGCATTAGAATTCTAAATAAAGATGGTTTAGAAAGAATTTCCCACGCATCGGTTTAAATCTGATAAAAATCATAATGACCTCTGAGTTAGGTCATATTTATCTTTCATATTCACGCCTAGTTTTGGAATATCAAATTGTTCTAAACAATGGTAAGAAATATGCTAATTCTGATGGATGGATCTGCCAATGCAGAAAAGTTACTCGATTATTCTGCTAAGATTTTTTCAAGCAAGCAAGATCATTTTCAAGGAGCCTTTGTTGAAGGAATAGTTGGAAAAAACATAAATCAAGTTTTTAATTATGCCACCGATCTGAGCGCGCAGTTTACACGTTCCGAAATAATTGAAAAAATACTCCATTCTAATTTAAGAAATAGCTCGGCTTTTATTTCTAGGTTTGTAAATAAGTGCGATGAGCTGTCTTTAAAAACTAGTGTGTATCTTTCGAAGTTAGAGGTAAACGAGGATTTAGTAAATGAAAGTTTATACAGTGATTTATTTCTAATTGGAAAAGACATCTTTAAACGCCTAGATTTAGATAAAGCATCCTTAGAAGCTATTGAATTTGTTGCTAAGAATGCAAAATGTCCAATTTTATTAATTAGCTGTGAGCAACCCTCTTTTCAGAATATAGTGCTCATTTATGATGGTAGTAACCGTTCCTTTAAAGCCATCAAATTATTTACTTATCTAATGGGAGAGCAGTTACAAGCTAATAGAGTTACTTTAAATATAGTAGTAACAGACGCTAG
>JBIKKC010000180.1:0-4872 GCA_044360615.1 Bacteroidia bacterium
TAGGGCTATTGGTTGCTGTTCCTGTAAATTGAACCGAATCGCCCACGCAAAAGGTGGCTCCATTTGCTGGCGAAGTAATAGTTGCCACTGGAGGATTCCCACTACTCAACGCAAAGGATTTACCATATACTATATCTCCAGAAGTGCCATTATTGCTGTTGGTAGCATTAAGTGCTAGATAAAAAGTTACAGTTCCAACTGCAGGATTTGGAGCCGTCCATTGAAAACTCCAAGAAGTTGAAGAAACCCCTGCACCTGTATGTGTAACATAGCTTCTTGCACCAGAAGTGCTAACTGCATTGCCAGTACCAGCCACAAATGAGCCTGCCATTGCATTGCTAGAATTTAAAGCCGTAATCTGAAAACCATTTTTTGCTGTTGCTGCGCTGCCGCCGTTTATGGTAATGGTGTAAGTTTGACCAGCAGCATAATTATTACCAGGCACGCCTGATAATGAAATATTATCCCAAGCACCACCAGAAGTTGTAGCACCGCCATGGCAACCGCCACAAGGTGTTTCTCCTGGAGCTGAGGTATTACCTCCTCCTGGCCCACCTTGATTGGTAAAACTGTTAAAAGAAATAAGCAATAAGGCAATAAGAAAAATAGCCTTACTTAAAAAGCGTAGGTTAAGTTTAATCATGTTTTGTTTAGTTTGATGACTCAAAACTAAAACAAAACCATTAATTTTAAAACTATTTTAATTTACTACCCAAGTCTCTTTGCCTGCAATTAACTTATCTAAATCCCCTTTACCAAAAGCATCTTTTGCAAAATTAATTTGGTCGTTAAACAATTGATCGAAAGTTGCTTTCTTGTTGTTTACATAAAACACGCCAAAAGGTCTAGGGAAATGGCCTTCTACCGAAGGATCGTCATAGAAGCGAGAAAGTATAGTCGCCTTTACCAAATCCTCTTCATCGTGTATCCATAGGTCGCTAACCGCGGCATCATTAATATCTACAATTATAGGTTTAAACCCATCTAATTTGATACCCTTATCGTTGTTTTCTCCAAACACCAAAGGTTTACCATTCTCAAGCATTAAGGTTTCTAATTTCTTAGAACTCTTTTCTGTAAATACCTCAAAAGCGCCATCGTTAAACACATTGCAGTTTTGATAAATTTCTATCAAAGAAGTGCCTTGGTGTTCATAGCCTCTTTTAATTACCATTTGCATGTGCTTTGGGTCTCTATCCATACTTCTGGCTACAAAAGTAGCATCGGCGCCTAGGCTCAAGGCAACTGGGTTAAAAGGGTAATCTACACTGCCCATTGGGGTAGATTTAGTTACCTTACCTTTTTCTGAAGTTGGTGAATACTGCCCTTTGGTTAAACCATAAATCTGGTTATTGAAAAGCAATACATTTAAATCCGGATTCCTGCGAAGTGTATGAATAAAGTGATTGCCTCCAATAGACAAGGAATCGCCATCACCTGTAATTACCCAAACAGACAACTCTGGTCTTGTAGCTTTTAAACCCGTGGCAATTGCCATGGCTCTTCCATGAATAGAATGCATCCCAAAGGTATCCATATAATAAGGAAACCTAGACGAGCATCCAATACCCGATACAAATACAAATTCCTCCTTAGGCCTGCCTAAATCTGGTAAAACAGTTTGTACTTGTTTCAATATAGAATAATCTCCACAACCTGGGCACCAGCGTACTTCTTGGTCGGACGCAAAATCTTTTGCACTTAGTTTTTCTACTGATTCTGTCATAATTAGTCGAGTATTTCTTTAATCTTAGCAACCACCTCAGCAGCCATAAAAGGCTGACCTTGAATTTTGTTGTAAGGGATAGCGTCTATAAAATATTTATCACGAATGATTTTAGAAAGTTGGCCATTGTTTAATTCTGGTATCACCACTGTTTTAAACTTTGCCATTAAATCTGCTAAATTTTTAGGGAAAGGATTTAGGTAACGTAAATGGGCATGAGAAACTTTATACCCCATGCCACGCAATTGAAGGGTAGCGGTTTTCAGGGCTCCGTAGGTTCCACCCCAACCCAAAATTAATACATCTCCAGTTTCCTCTCCATTATCTATGTTTTGCTCTGGAATATAATTGGCAACAAGGTCAACTTTTTCTTGACGTAATTTCACCATGTTCTCATGGTTCACTGCATCATAACTAATGTTTCCTGTTATGTTTTGTTTTTCCAAACCACCTATGCGGTGTTCTAAACCTTTGGTACCCGGAATAGCCCAAGGTCGGCCTAATTTTTCGTCGCGCAGATATGGCATAAAAGGCTCATCACCCTTATTTCTAGCTTCGGCAAACTTTACTTTAATATCCTTTAAATCTGCTGATGCAGGGAATTTCCAAGGTTCTGCTCCATTGGCAATGTATCCATCGCTTAAGAAAAATACAGGAATCATGTGTTCTAAAGAAATACGGCAAGCTTCATAAGCCATAGTAAAGCAATCTGCCGGAGATTGGGCAGCTACAATTACCACAGGGCATTCGCCATTTCTGCCATAAAAAGATTGCAATAAATCTGCTTGCTCTGTTTTGGTTGGCAAGCCTGTACTAGGTCCTGCGCGCTGCACATTTACAATTACTAGAGGTAATTCTAACATGGTAGCCAAACCAATAGCTTCTGTTTTAAGGGCAATACCAGGACCAGAAGACCCAGTAACCCCTAGGTTTCCGCCAAACGAAGCGCCAATAGCCGAGCAAACACCAGCAATCTCATCCTCTGCTTGGTATGTTTTAATATCAAAATTCTTGTACTTGCTTAGTTCGTGTAAAATATCTGAAGCAGGCGTAATTGGGTAGGTTCCATAAAACAGGGGCAATCCCGACTTAACAGAAGCTGCAATTAAACCATAAGCGGCTGCTTGGTTTCCCATGATACTGCGGTAAACACCTGCATCCATTTGCGCAGGAGCTACATTAAAGCGATTGGCAAACATTTCTGTTGTTTCGCCATAATTCCAACCTGCATTTAATACTTTTATGTTAGCGTTCATTACCGCCTCATTCTTTTTAAATTTACTTTTAATAAATTCAAGCGTATTATCCATGCTGCGGTGGTACATCCAATAAATAAGACCAAGCACAAACATGTTTTTGCAACGGTCTATTTCTTTAGTACCTAAACCGCTATCGGCTAATGCAGTTCTAGTAATTTTTGTAACATCAATTAACTTTACATCATAATCACTTAAAGAACCATCTGTTAAAGGATTTTCTGCTTCTGGTACATTTGCCAAACGTAAATTTTTAGCATCAAAACCATCAGAATTTACAATAATTACCCCACCCTTCTTAAGTCCGCGTAAGTTAACCTTTAAAGCGGCAACATTCATGGCCACTAGCACATCGCTGTGGTCGCCAGGTGTATGTATACGAGTTGAACCAAAATGTATTTGAAAACCAGAAACGCCAGCAAGCGTGCCTTGTGGGGCACGAATCTCGGCAGGAAAATCTGGGAAAGTGGCAATATCATTGCCAAAGAGTGCCGTTGCATTGGTAAATTGAGTTCCGGTAAGTTGCATACCATCTCCAGAATCTCCCGCAAAGCGAATAACAACTGAATCTAAATCTTTATCTGTTTGAGCCGTCATTGGTTAGGATTTTATTACTTAACAATTAACTGTTAGCTTAAGTTTACGAAGCTAAGAATTTCTAAAAGAAATGCAAGTCTGATAGAAATCATAGAATTGGAAAACTGAACCACTTTAACTGATCAAAATTAATATAAACAAATTGCAAAACATGGTGTTTAATATTTTTGGAAATAAAAATGACACCCATATTTTTAAAAGCCCACTGGGAAAACCTTGTTATGGCAAATTATGAAGTAAATCCAGATTTGCTAAAAACATACTTACCCAAAGGTGTAACAATAGACTTGTTTGAAGGAAAAGCCTATGTTAGTTTAGTTGGATTTATGTTTAAAAATACTAGTCTCTTTAATTTACCTATTCCTTTCTTAGGTACTTTTGAAGAAATTAACTTGCGTTTTTATGTGAAGAGAATAGAAGGAGACACTATCAAAAGAGGCGTTGTTTTTATTAATGAAACGGTTCCTTATAAGCCTGTTGCTTGGCTTGCAAACAAACTTTATAAAGAACATTATATGGCTATTCCTACTAAAAATAAGATTAGTATTTCGCCCCAAATAAAGAGTATAAGGTACGATTGGAAAATTAACCAAAACTGGAATTTTATTAAAGTTGAAGCCTCTAATCATAAAGAAGCAATGTTACCAGGTAGTGTAGAAGAATTTATTTTTGAACACTATTATGGTTACACCAAAATTAACGAGGAACAATCTCAGGAATATAGGGTAAATCATCCTAGATGGGAAGTAAACAAAGTGCTAGACTATGCCATTGATTGCGATTTTAAAGCAATGTATGGAGAAGCTTTTGCTCACTTAAGTAAGCTCCAACCTAATTCAGTAATTTTAGCTGAAGGTTCTGAAGTAAGTGTTAACTGGAAAAGAACAATCTTTTAATAGAACCAATTTGTTATTTGAACCCAAATTCTAACATATCCAATAAATTTGTTTCTTTGCAACATGGCAATCAGATTATTTGTTACAGGCGGTACTTTTGATAAAGAATATAATGAGTTAACTGGAAAATTATTTTTTCAGGATAGTCACATTCAAGAAATATTAATGCTAGGGAGAAGCAAACTAAACCTAAGCATTAGAACCTTAATGCTCATAGATAGCTTAGACATGACGGATAACGACCGCAAACTGATTGCAGAGAGTTGTGAAAATTGTGATGAGGATAGAATTGTAATTACACATGGTACAGATACCATGACAGAAACCGGGGCTTTTTTGGCTCAAACCGTAAAAAATAAAACCATAATTATTACGGGTGCTATGATACCCTATAAGT
>JBIKKC010000181.1:0-4863 GCA_044360615.1 Bacteroidia bacterium
AAGCGCAATTTATAGTAAATTCCTTTAGTGTCTTTAATAATGTAAGTATATTTTCTAATCACATCAAATCTTCCCAGGGCAAAATCGTAGTTTTTCCAATCAAAGCCAATGATATCTTTTTTGTTACTTAAAGTAAATTGCTTGGCTACATTAATATCTATTTGGTTAAATCCTATTAGGCTATCTTTATAGCAAACTACTTTGTTAGGGTTCAATAATACACCAGTAACACTATAAGGAACAATAGGATTCATTTCATAATACACATGTCTGTATCGCGTAAATATTAAATCCCAGCTATGCTTCTCTGGTTCTAGGTCTATAGTTTCATTGGGTTTGTCAAAGTTAAAATACACATAATTTTTAGCATTGAGCTTTTTAACTTCACAAGAAGAAATCTCAGTTCCATCTAAATTAGCATATTGAATAAAAAAACTTGTTGGGCTAACAGAAATAATTCTTAGTTTTTTGTATCTATTAACTTCTAAAACACCTCTATCTATCAAGTATATTTTATTTAAACTGTTGTTTGTTAAACTATCCCACCAGTTTCCAATAGCAGTGCCGTTCCACTCTCCACTGGGGTTATCCCAATTCCATTCCGCATTTAGTGGGTTAAAAGGCTCACCTAATGTTTTGCAATCAGTTTCACTTACTTGAACTTCTTTACCACCATTAACTAAAATGAGTTTTCCATTGGCACTGCAATCAAAGGCTAAATCCCATACTTGAAAATCATTGCCTTTCACCTTCCCATCTTCTATGGTAAAATACAATTGAGTGGTATAATCTTTTCCTAGCCTTAAGGTGTAATTTTTAAGATCTCCTTTCGTGGCTGGAAGAGTAAGTGGCGTTTCCTTTTTTTCGCAAGAAGTGAAAATTAAGCTCAATGCCAATATTAAAAGATATATGTTAAGATTTAAATTTTTCAAATCGATTGTAGATTAAGCGTCATTTGAATAAAGAAACTACGTCCCCAGCTTACAGGCATGCTGCTACCAGAACCATGTATAGCACCACCAGCCCCAGTATTTGTAATATTAGTTATATTAAAAATGTTTTTAATGCCTGCTGCCACTTGTAATTTATTTTTAAAAAGGGCTTTGCTAAAAGTAGCATCCATAAGTTGGTATGGGTCTATTAGCGTTTGTAAAACTTCCTTATTTGCCCCTAATATATAACCAGGAAGAGCGCCATTATATTTATAAAATACGTTTGTGTTCACCAAGATTTTAGGAATGGTATATCCTATATTTATTCTGTATTCTGGGGCATAAGAAAATTGATCTATGTTTTGGTTTTGGGTATAGGCAATATTGTACCTCCCAGCATAGGTGTAACCTCCTGTTAAATTAAAGGCATTATATTTCCATTCTCCTTGTAAGTTTAAACCAAATGTTTTGTAAGTATCTATATTTACGTAAGAATAGAGCGGAGGAGTTGAATTGGCATCTACAATTGCCAAGCTAATCATGTTATAAATATGATTAAAAAATATAGAGGGTTCAAAAGTGATAATATGTTTAGTTAAGATTTTTCTAGCATTAGCTACCATATTAAAGTTATGAGAATTTTCTGCTTTTAAGTTTTGGTTGCCTTGTATACTATGATTGAAATCAAAGAAAAATAGGTTCAACTCTTTTAAGGAGGGTGCTCTAAAACCATTGCCGTAAGATGCTCTTAATGTCCATGCTGCATTGATATCGTATTTAATATTTACAGAAGGAACAACGGGTGCACTAAATCTGCTATTATAAGCAATGCGAGCCGCTGGCATAATTTTTAAGCGATTGATAGGTTTGTATTCCATGCTTAAGAAGGTTGCTGCATCTACCATTTCTGGGTTACCCGCCATTCTATCACCACTTCCCTTTTCATAAACTACATCATAGCCTAGTTGATAGTTTAATTTAGTATGTTGTTTGGTACTATAGGTTCCTCTAAAGTTAACATTAGCAAATCTGATATGGCTTTGGTCATCTTCAATTGGGATTAAGGTTTCACTCATATCAACCAAGTTTTTACGATAAACATTTTTCTTGCGATCAAATAAACTAATTGCTTGAATAAGGTTTAAGTTGGCTTTGCTTTTAAATTTTAAATTTAAAAAGACATAATTATTTAAGCGTTGTGTTTCGTAGTAATCATCAAATGCGTAAGCATCGTAACTTGTAATAGTTGGTAATCCTTTATTCGATACCATTTCATTAAAATATGATCCTTGGTAACTTATATCGCCATTTTTTAAGGTATAGGTATAATTTACATCTGCGAAACGTTGTTCTTTGGGAAGCCATTGCTGTTTTCTGTCATAATAACTGGCATAAGCATTGTCTGTAATGGCTGGTTTGATATTATTATCGTAGTAGAAATCGCTTGTAAAGCCATTAAAGTAGTTTCTACCTAATCCTAATTTAAACGCATGTGCATTTTGTTTTAAGCTAACAGATGTGTTCAGATTGTATTGCCCAACACTTTCTACATACGATTGAAGATTGCCACTAACAGAAGCTTTTGCAGGTTTTTTAGATATTAAATTAATAACACCCCCAAGTGCGTCTGTGCCATATACCACACTCATAGGGCCTTCAATAATTTCAACCCGTTCTATGTTATTTAAGTTGAGTTGGGTAAGGTCTATATTCCCATTTACTCTGCCCACTACAGGAACGCCATCAATTAGTATTTTAATATTTTGACCAGAAATACCTTGTAAAGATAGGCCTGCGCCAAGAATATTATCTTGACTAATTCTTACGTTTAATTCATTAGATAATAAATCCTTTAAATTAACCGCACCTTGCGCCTGTATTCTTTTTTGATCTAGAACCCTAACTTTTTGTACTGAGTTGGAAGTGCTCGTTTTTTCATATTCACCTGTAACTACAAACTCTTCGAGGTCATTGGGTATTTCCTTTAAAACTATGATTGTTTGTGCATTAGATTCAAGTTTTATTTTCTTGAGTTCGAAGCCTATTTTTTTAATAGTTGCTTCATAAATGCCTTTATCTGGCATAGCAATTAGGCCATCTACTGCTGTATAGAGCATGTCTGTTTTAGATTTACAAGGACCTTCTATACATTTAACATAAACCATGGCATTGGCTAAAGGTTTGCCGTTGGTTTGTTGCACCAATAAAACACTTTGTGCCTTAGCCGAAGCAAAGGCACAAAGTGATAAGATGAAGCATAAGATAACGTTTTTAGCCAATTTAGTTTCGTTTATTTACTAATCACTATTCTGCTATTTGCAGTATAATTTTCTCCTTCTAAACTCATGATATAAATACCATTGTTTAATCCACTTACATTAATTGGCAAAGTTTGCATGCCAATTTCAATATTTCTATTTTCTTCGAATACAATTTTACCTTGTAAATCTACAATACGTATAACTGCAGAGCGCATGCTCTTATTATCTAATACAAGTGAAACATTTTCTGAAGCTGGATTTGGATAAATGGCAAGGTGTGCAATAGGTAAGTTTCTTTCACCAATACCTACCGTAAATAGTTTTTGCTTGTTAAAGTAAGATTTACCTGAGCTAGCACCACCAAAACCTGTGAACCACACTTTCCAAATATCTCCTGTTTTAGCTTTTACAAAATAACAAGTAGAGTCTGTAATATTCCATTGAAAGGTAGCATTGTCAAAGCTTTTCCAATCTGCCCCAAGCGTTGAAATATTTTTTACCATAGCATGTGCACCGTAATTCATGTAGGTGTTTTTATCAATTCCAGATACTTTAACAGATGTTACTCCACGGTTATTTAAAACACCTGTTGACGGGTAGTAAATGTTTTGTGAAGGTTGTAATGAATAATAGCGCGTAAATTTGAAATCCCAAGTGCTATCTGCAGGTTCGCGGTAAAGCACATTTAATGTGTTTAAATTAAGATAGCCAAATGTAAAAAATCTAATATCGTTATGTGATATAGTGAAGGTTGTATCTTTTGCTGTTGTTCCAACTCTTACTTGCCAAGTTCCATAGTCTTTTTCAACCACCCATAACTTAACCCAGTTGTTACCAACCTTTAAGATGTAAAGAGAGTCGCCCGTTACCTTTTTTGTTATGGTATTGTAAACGCCCCAGCTAGAATAAGGGCTATCAAAAGTTCTATTAAATGCGCCAATTTCCCAGCTAGTATCTGTATTAAAAACCTCATTAGTAATATGCGTGCTATCCAAATTTGCCCAATCTGCAATGGCTTTGTTGGTTAAGTAGGCTTTTACATTAGCAGTTGAATTGATAAAAATACCGTCGGTTTGTAAACCGCTTCTAAATGCCAAATGCCAATTTGTGTTCGAAACCGTGCTAACAGTTCCGTTTTGCAAACTATAATGTACATCGTTGGCATAACCCTGACCCATTGTGGCAGAATCACTTATAATTGTTTGAGCCGTAGTAACTAGGGTGAGCAGGCTTAAAGAAAGTAGTAAAAATATATTTTTCATTGTTGTTAATTTTTATGGGTGCAAATAAAAATACATCAATTCAATTCAACACCTAATAAATATCATGTTTTGGGTTTATGACATGATTATGACTTTCCTTGGAAGCCACGTGTGACAAGGATTTTACATTCCTATGCAAGCCAATTTTATTTGTCTTGAAAGTGTAAGCATGCAAATTTTTACAAATATTAAATATTGCTTTTGAATGCCTAAGTTTGTGAGGTAAAAATTTTAAGATGAAACCTGTATATATTATAGATGCTGTAAGAACTCCAATTGGCAAGTTTGGCGGGGCTTTGAGCATGATTAGACCAGATGATTTAGCGGCCCATGTTATTAAAGCTTTAGTGGCTCGAAATCCTAGTATAGATGTAAATGAAATTGAAGATGTAATTTTTGGCGCTGCCA
>JBIKKC010000182.1:0-4804 GCA_044360615.1 Bacteroidia bacterium
TAACCGCTTAATTGGCGAGTTTAAGGCAATTGTAGATGATTTTAGTGGGGTTACAAGAGACAGACATTACGGCAAAGCCGAATGGTTAGATAAAGAATTTACAGTAATAGATACTGGGGGTTATGTACATAATAGCTCCGATATTTTTGAGCGGGCTATAGCAGATCAGGTAAAAATTGCCATGGAGGAAGCAGATGTGCTATTGTTTATGGTGGATGTGCAGGTGGGGGTAACCGATTTAGATGCGGCCTTTGCCAATTTGTTACGCCGTACCAAAAAGCCAGTGCTTTTGGTAGCCAATAAAGTAGATACTTTTGAGAAACAACACGATTCTTATGAATTTTATAAATTGGGATTCGAAAATTTATTTTGTATTTCATCCGGAAGCGGCAGTGGCACAGGAGAGTTGTTAGATGAAGTAATTAAATTATTACCTAACGAAATTGGTGAAGGCGAGGATTTAGCAGAAACCCTTCCTAAAATAGCTGTGGTGGGCCGCCCTAATGTGGGTAAATCCTCCCTGGTAAACGCGCTTTTAGGAGAGGATAGGAATATTGTTACAGATATTGCCGGAACAACCAGAGATACTGTGCACTCTCATTATAAATATTATGGTCAAGAATTTTTATTGGTAGATACGGCTGGGATTAGGAGAAAAAACAAGGTAAGCGAGGACATAGAGTTTTACTCCGTAATGCGTTCCTTACGGGCTTTAGAAAATTGTGATATTGCCATTCTAGTTGTGGATGCCACCCTAGGATTAGACTCCCAAGACTTAAACTTAGTAGGTTTAGCTGTTAAAAACGGCAAAGGAGTTGTTATCTTGGTAAATAAATGGGATTTGATTGAACCAAAAACAACCAATACGGCAAGAGATTTTGAAACCGAGTTAAAACAAAAATTAGAGCCCTTTGATGATGTACCTGTTATTTTCACCTCTGCCATCGAAAAACAAAGAATACACAGAGCCGTGGAAGTGGCCATGGAAGTTTATGAGAATAGATCTAGAAGAATTTCTACCAGCCATTTAAATGATTTCTTGCAGGAGGCCACAGATAAATTTCCGCCGCCAAGTATTAAAGGTAAGTTTATCAAAATTAAATATTGCACGCAATTGCCAGGTAAGAACCCAAAATTTGCCTTTTTCTGTAACTTACCGCAATATGTAAGCGACAGCTACAAACGCTACTTAGAAAATAGGTTGAGAGAGAAATACGACTTTAAAGGAGTTCCAATTACCATTTATTTTAGAAAAAAATAAGCTAACTGTTTGGAAATTAAAAATAAGGCCTTAATTTTGCGAACGTATTCAAAAAAAATAACACCAAGTAAAATGAAAAAAGTATTTGCAATCCTAGCCGCTTCTGCTATGTTAGCTATCGTAGCATGTGGTCCTTCTGCTGAAGAAAAAAAGAAAGCTGAAGAAAAAAGAATTCAAGATTCAATCGAAGCTGCCACTCGTAATGCTGATTCTTTAGCAGCACTTGAGGCTTCTATGATGCCAGATTCAGCTGCTGTTTCTACAGATTCAGCTGCTACAACTGCTCCAGCTAACTAATTATTAGCGTAGAATCTTACGAAAATAGTCCCGACTTTTAGTTCGGGACTATTTTTTTTGTATAAAAAAGTAAAAAAATATTTGTCCTAAGTGGAAAAAGTTCTACTTTCGCAGTCCTAAAAATTTTGAACAATGGCATCACCTACTTTCAATCCCTCTATAAGAAAACGCAGAAACAAACATGGATTTCGTGATCGCATGGCTTCTGCTTCTGGAAGAAAAGTTTTAAACGCACGTAGAGCGCGTGGTCGCAAGAAATTATCTGTTTCTGACGAAAAGCGTCATAAACACTAATTCAAGCATGGATGCCTTTGGCATTCAAGCTTAATTTTACTTGCGTAAAAAAATTTAAATCCGGTTTGTCCGGATTTTTTTTTGAACCTTATGTCCGCAGAAAAACCATTATATAACCTTGGCAAAACAGAAAGAGCCCGCAATAAAAAGGTGGTTCAAGATTTATTTGCCAAGAGTGCTCTTAATTTAACCTGCCATGGGTTTAGGTTCTCTTACATTTTTCTAGAAAAACAGCCTGCTGTTTGTCAGGTGCTTTTTATTAGCTCTCGAAAAAAACAAAAAACTGCCGTATTGCGCAATCGAAGAAAACGGCTATTGCGCGAATTGTATCGTTTGAATAAGCTACCCCTTGTAAGTTACCTAGAGCAAAATGAACTTTTTATTGCCTTATCGCTTAATTTTGTGGGAGCAGATGAATTAGATTTTCATTTGCATACGCCAAAATTCAAAAAAGCCATACAACAACTCATCTTTGAGCTTCAAAAAAATACTCATAGCGCCCCTCCTGCTATTGGTTAAAATTTACCAATGGTTTATTTCTCCAATGTTACCCATGGCATGTCGCTACACGCCTACTTGCAGCCAATATGCGATTGACGCACTACAAAAGTATGGCATTCTTAAAGGCGCGTGGCTTGCCATAAAACGAATTGCTTCTTGCCATCCGTGGGGTGGGCATGGGCATAATCCGGTGCCGTAGGAGGCAATTGGCGATTGGCTGAATTTCAAGTAAAGTTAAGCTATGATTTGACTCAAACTTCTTGAATTCTAAAACAGTAATTGGGTATCTTACAAATACAACCAAAGAGAGGGAGTACTTAATATTTCAAAGCGGTTCTAAAGTAAATTATGTTTATTGGCAAATTCAATTAACCCAGCGGTGTTTTTTAGTTCAAGCTTTTGCAGAATGTTCTTTCTATGTGTTTTTACTGTATAAAAGCTAAGAAATAACTTTTCTGAAATTTGAAAACTATTCATTTGAAGTGCAATAAGTTTAATTATTTCAAGCTCTCTTTTTGTTAGTTTTTCAATCCTGGGATTTACATTCCTTGAGGATAAATTATCATCCATCTTCTGATGGTTCTGATTTAAAGAGGGTGAAATATATTTTATGTCTTGATCAATAGCGTTTAATGCTTCGATTAATTCTTGCTTTCCACCATACTTTATTACGTATGCATTGATGTAATTATTTACTAGGGAACTTATTGTTGAAGCATCATCAACCATTGATAGTACAATTATTTTGCATTTTGGTTGAATAGCCTTTAGTTTTATTATCAAGTCAAAACCACTATAATCATTCATATTTAAGTCAATTATTGCAATGTCAATTTTGATATTTTTTAATGCTTCGATGGTTTCTTTTCCGTTTTTGCATTCAGCAACAATTTGTATATGTTTGAATTCACTTAAAATTAAATTGAGACCTTCTAAAAATATTTTATGGTCATCTGCAATGAGTATTTTCTTAGGCCTTTTCATTCAGGTAAAGTAATTTCAATTATAACCGTTGTACCATTGTTTCTTAATGTATCAAAAACAATACTCCCCTTTAATGAGGCAATTCTGTTTCTAATATTATTGATTCCTAAGCCGTTATTGTTTTCCTCTATATCAAAACCAATTCCGTCATCTTCTGCTATGATTAATAGTCTTGAATTATCTTGTATTAATTGAATTGCTGCTGATTGAGCATGAGCATGTTTTAAGATATTATTTACTAGTTCCTGAATAATTCTAAAAATTTGCACCTCTACATCTTTTGTAAAAGTTTCCTTTTCAATTTGATGAATGAATTTTAAATCAATATCTGAATTTTCTTTTATTTGATGAACAAAGCGATTGATACTCTCAATTATTCCCGAATTGATTAAGCCGGGGGGCAATAAGTCATGTGAAATGCTCCTGACTTCTAAGCAAGCTTCATCAATTTGGTTAATAAGATTTTGATGTAGAGTTTTTGTGTTTTCAACCAGAAGCATTTTTTCATAGTCTACTGATTGTGCGTGAAGTTTAATCGCAGATAACTGGGCTCCAAGCCCATCGTGAAGTTCTTTGGCAATTCTTTTTCTTTCTCTTTCTTCTCCGGTTAATATCGACCAATACAATTCAGTCTGTTTTTTTTCCAATTCGCGTGTTTTAATCTCAATTTGTATGGCCAATTCTTCATTCAGATTTTCTTTGAGCGAATTTATTTCTTCAAGTTTTTGTATTAATTGTAATTGGGCAAGTTCTTTTTCATTCTTATAGATTCTGAAACGGTCAATTAATGCCAGAAATAAAACAATGCATTTAAACAACAACAGGAAAACAACAAGATTATTCGTAAATATGAATTCAGGCTCTTTGTTATTTGTAAGAAAAGTCATGAATGAAATAATCGCTGTTGCAAGCAAAAATCCTAGAATATAAAACCGGGTTATTTGCACTTTTTTAAACAAGTAATAAACTCCCAGGATACAAAGCGATATGTAAAAAATGACTATGAAATTATACATGATTCGAATGGAAACATTAAAAACTTCACCATTTTGCAGCATCATGGTTAGCAATAGCATATTCAGAATAAGAAAAACATTCAAGCTGCGTATAACATACTTATTGTAAACTTCATTTTTAAAAAATGATTTGGCAAATATGAGTCCGAAAATGATGGCAAGAACAATTGTAACAGGTGCACTTTTATTTGATAACTCGTTTTGGTTTGGCCACCAATACTGAAATGAAATGCCACTTAGGATAGATTGATTAATAGATAGAAAACCTATATACAAGGCAAAAAAATAGAATACAGAATCCCCAATAATATATCCAAAGTATGCACTTAAGAAGAAGAGAATAAATAGCACCCCAAGGTATAATCCAAACAACAGGTCCTTTTTTTCTGCAATGGAAACAAAGGAATTTGCCTCTATTAAACGCAATGGAAAATTAAGGCGTCTGCCATCT
>JBIKKC010000183.1:0-4786 GCA_044360615.1 Bacteroidia bacterium
CAGCAGGCCTGTTATAGAGCCCTGCAAGAGTATTGTTATTAGTTTCATACGCTTGCAAGGTAAGAAATTTAATTTTTATAGGTTACCTACCATGTTGGCCGGAATTACCCATTGGTCAAATTGCTCATTGGTTAGTAGTTGCAACTCTAAAGCTGCCTCACGCAATGTTTTATTTTCTTTATGTGCTTTTTTGGCAATTTTTGCTGCATTCTCATAACCAATATGCGGGTTTAATGCAGTAACTAACATAAGTGAGTTCTCTAAATGTCTGTTTATAATTGCCATATTTGCTTCAATACCTGCTGCACAATTATCATTAAAGGAAACGCAAGCATCTCCAATTAATCTAGCACTTTGTAATACATTAGCTGCAATAAGTGGTTTAAAAACATTCAGTTCAAAATGTCCATTACTTCCTCCAATACTTACGGCCACATCATTTCCCATAACTTGCGCAGCTACCATGGTCATCGCTTCTGGTTGGGTAGGATTTACTTTACCCGGCATGATTGAGGATCCTGGTTCATTATCTGGAATAACGATTTCTCCAATTCCACTTCTTGGACCAGAAGAAAGCATGCGAATATCATTGGCAATTTTCATTAAGCTTACTGCCACACGCTTCAACGCACCACTCATTTCAACCATCGCATCGTGTGCAGCTAAGGCTTCAAATTTATTAGGAGCAGTTACAAAGGGTAGGCCAGTGAATTCTGCTATTTTCTTAGCAACTAATACATCATAACCTTTTGGGGCATTTAAGCCAGTACCAACTGCTGTTCCTCCTAAGGCCAACTCTGCAATCATTACAAGTGAATTCTTTAAAGCGCGTAAGCCATTGTCTAATTGTTGTGCATAGCCGCCAAATTCTTGACCCAAAGTTAATGGCGTAGCATCCATAAAATGGGTTCTTCCAGTTTTAACTATATGCTTAAATTCTTCTGCTTTAGCAGCCAAAGTGTTTTTTAGTTTTTCGATGCCTGGAATGGTATTTTCTATTACCAATTTGTAAGTGGCAATATGCATGGCAGTAGGGTAGGTGTCGTTACTGCTTTGCGATTTGTTTACATCATCATTTGGATGTAACACTTTTTTCTCATCGCTAAGTTTGCCACCGCTTAATACATGCGCTCTATAGGCCACCACTTCGTTTACATTCATGTTGCTTTGCGTGCCAGAGCCTGTTTGCCAAATCACCAAAGGAAACTCGGCATCTAAGGCGCCAGTTAAAATTTCGTCGCAAACTTTGGAAATTAATTCACATTTGTCTGCACCTAAAACGCCTAAATCCTTGTTGGCATGGGCAGCAGCCTTTTTTAAATAGGCAAAGGCGTAAATAATTTCTTTGGGCATGCTAGCCTCGGGCCCTATTTTAAAATTATTTCTCGAGCGCTCTGTTTGTGCACCCCAATATTTTTCAGCAGGTACTTTCACCTCGCCCATCGTATCATGTTCTAATCTAAATTCCATAATTTTCTTTGTTTGGTGGGCAAAAATAAGGATTGCCGAAAATCAAAAATTACAATTTATAGAAAAGAAAGTTAAATATCAAGTAGTGAGTTAATTATAAAGTTTTAGCACAATCAAAGCTGCAGTTAGTGGCTTTGGAAACCGGATTACATATCGCTATTAACCCATGCTAGCTTAAAAGAAGAAATGGCCAGATTCTATGATTTGTACTTAGAATTACAAAGAGATTTCGACCAATTTTTAGCTTAGTTCTCTTCCTCAAAAGCCATTGGTATTGCTGTTTCTGGAGTATTACTAGTGTAATAGTCTTTTACAAAATTGCACCAATGGCAATCGGAGCTATTGCATCCTTTGTCGAATTGCTTTTTCTGAATTTGTGTGAAAGCAAATACAATTTGATTGGAAACAATTTCCAAATCTTCGGGTGTGATATTTACTTTTTCTTTATGAAAATTGTAAACGTTGACTCCTTTATCTCCTGCGCTTATTTGGGGCTCAATAAAGTCAAATTCGCTGCTTCTCATATCCCATTTTTTCTGGGTATCATAATCTATTAAAAGTTTGTAAAAGACCGCCTGACGCCAATAATCGCCGCCATGCAAATCCTCAAAGCTTGGTTCTTTACCTACTTCTTTGGCTTTATTCACTGCTTCCTCATTTGGACGCTTAAACTTGTTTTTTGCATTCTTAAAAGAACCTGTTTTATAGTCAACAACATTCACATGATTGCCTTCAAATTCTAGTTTATCTAATTTTCCATTAAGTGGAATCCCTTTTACAACCACATTTCTATAAGGCTTTTCTACACTAGTAATCTTATTCCAACTTGGTGCATATTGATTAAAATATTTTGGCAAAATAGTTTCTCCATATTCTAACCGTCTTTTAAAATCTATTTCTGTGAAACTATCTTGGTTTCGTTTCATAAACCATTTAAAATCTTTCACCATTTGTTCTTCGCCAGGAAACTCTTTGGTTTCACTATTGCTCATTTTTTTAAACTGTTGCTCAAGTGCAAAGTGAACGGCAGAACCAAATGTCATGCTAGCACTTTTAGGTGCCGGTACTCTAATGAAATTATTAAAATAAAAAGACAATGGACATTTTAAATAATTATTGAGATGAGTTACGCTTAAGCTATATTTCTCTAAAAGCGAATCCGTGAAGGCATTGTCGATAATATTTTTAGGAATTTGGGCTTCATTTTCTGGATGTGCATGTGCTAAGAAATCATTTACTTCTTCTTGGTTAAAAGGAACGGTTTCTATTTGCACTGCACCTGCTTCATTAAGCTCGGCAATAAAGCGTGAGGGCTCTAATTCTCTTTGGTTCAGATCAAATAAATTATAGCTGAGTTGAAGCTGTTTTCTTGCTCGGGTCATGGCAACAAAAAAGAGTCTTCTTGCTTCTTCTGCTTCTTCTGCCTGTAAGGTAAATAGATTGTCGGGGAGTTTGTAACTTCTATTGTTTCTAGGTTCATCCCAAGTCTTGCTATTAGCGCCAATTAAGAAAACATAATCAAACTCTAAACCTTTAGAAGAATGTGCAGTTATAAAATTTACTCCTTGTTCGCTATACCAAATTTTTTCGGCAGGTAAGAAAATGCCATCTTTAAGCATTAGCTGAAACAACTCATTAATAGTTTTTAAACTATGATTGGGTTGCTTGCTACATTCAATTTTAATAAAATCAAAAAAGGTTTGCAATATTTCCATTTGCCAATTACGTTCTGCACTGCTCAAGGCAACACCTAAGAAACCACAATCTCTAATGATGGTATGCAAGGTTTCTTGAACGGTTAAATTTACACTCGCTTGAATTAAATTTTCTAGCATTTGAATAAACTTTGAGAATGCTTCAAGCGCTAGGCCATTATCAAATAAAGTTGGAGATTTTGGTTTGCCAATTTTTTTTAATTCTTCACGCCAACTGCTTTCACGTTCATTAAAATTTTTTCTCGCTAGATCTAAAGAAAGCTTTGCAATTTCTTGTGTAGGGAGCTTAAATTCTTGAAAATGCAAGATTTCAAATAAGTAGGGTTCTCCACTATGAGCTGTAGTAGTTTCTGCCACTAAATATTGCATTAACAGCAGAATCTTTTTAATTAAAGGCTCTTGCAAAACATTACTTCGTTTACGCGTGCTTACTTCAATATTATGCCATTTTAAAAAGTTTATCATTTCTTCGGCTTGATAATGATTTCTATACAGAACGGCAATCTCATTAGGAGCTACACCCGCATTTTTTAAGGCAACAATGGCGGCGCCAATAACTGCACTTTCGTGTATACCATGGTAACAGGCCTTTATTACAGGCTTTGCTGCCTTAGTTTCGTTCGCAGCAATTAACTTTTTATCTTTATTTATTCTGCTATTGTTGTTTTTAATAAGTGCATCGGCAGCATCTAATATCGCTTGGTTAGAACGGTAATTATTTTCAAGTGTTACAAGGTTTAGGTTTGAACCAAATTGCATAACAAACTTTTCAATATTCTCTACACTTGCTCCTTGAAAGCGATATATACTTTGGTCGTCATCTCCTACTGTAAAAATATTAGGTTGGTCCCAATAGCTTATTAATAATTGCAGCAAGTCGTTTTGAGAACCGCTGGTATCTTGGAATTCATCTACTAACAAGTATTGAAAACGTTCTTGATAGTTAGCTAATAATGCAGCATTTTCTTTAAATGCTTTAATTACCCAAAGTATCATATCGCTAAAGTCGTAGCGGTAATTTTTCTTTAATATTTCCTGGTAGGTGTCAAACAAAAGAATGGCAGCTTTCAGCATTTCCATTTTTCGCAATTCTTCATTAAGTTGATCTACTTTAAGGTCGCCAGCATTAAAAACTACTCCATCTTTGCGTGTGAATTTTCGCTTGTATTGATAATTTTCTCTGTTGGGTAAATCAGTGCTATATTCTTCTACTTTTTTTAATAACCAATCTGGTTCCCAATCTTCTTTTTTCATAATTGAAAAGAGTTCGAGTAGGCGCGATATTTCAAAATATACTTCTCCTGTATATCGTTTTAATAAATGGTTTTTAGGCAGCCCATCAATCAATTCGCGCATCAATTGAATTTGCTCTAAATCACTAACAGGGTCTAAATTTCTATAGCCAAAAACATCTAAGTTTTCTTGAATAACAAGGTTGCAAAAAGAGTGGAAGGTGGCTATTTGAACCCTATATGCATCTGGACCTATAAAACTTAATAATCTTTTACGCATGGCCACTGTGCCTGCATCGGTATAGGTTAGGCAAAGAATGTTTTCTGCTAGGGTATCTGTGCTTAACAAGATATTGGCAATGCGTGCAG
>JBIKKC010000184.1:0-4759 GCA_044360615.1 Bacteroidia bacterium
CAGGTTCTTTGCTCGAAAATAACAAAATTGAATTGATAAATGTGTACCCTAATCCAAATGATGGGCTTTTTCTTGTTCATTTTCCTAAACCAATAGACGGAGATTTGGCGGTAAATATTTTTGATTTCAAAGGAAGGGTGGTCGAAATGGTAGAAGTAAACTTGAAAGGAGAAAAAAGTCTCAATTTGAATACTACAAATTTGAGCAATGGGGTCTACTTTCTTCAAATTCAACTTAAGGAGGGTAATTATTTCTCTCGTTTTATAATTCAAAAATAGCGCTCAATTGATTTTTGAACCGTATTTTCGGACCAAATTTGTATTGTGGGTTATTTAGGATTATTATCATATAAGGAAAAGCTTTTGCTTGCTGTTAGTTATTTGCCTTGGAAATTCCAAAAATTTTGTCCTGGCTATTTGCGAGAGATGAAAGATGTTTCTTTGAAGGCAAAAACGGTTGGTTTTCAAATTGAAACTGAAGATGGCCTTGTGCGCTTTAACCGCAAAGGAGAAAAGTATTACTTAAGAAAAGGATCAACCGATTTTTTAGTATTTGAACAAGTAATTTTGAATAAAGAGTATTCTGAAATTGTAAATTACATCGATGCTATTGGTAAGACTAGTTCTATTAAAACAATTATTGACGCTGGAGCAAATGCGGGTTACACTTCTAGATTTCTGAGTAAATCATTTTTTGGTTCAAAAATTTTAGCCATTGAGCCTGATAAAGGGAATTTGGATGTACTTAGAAAAAATGTATTATTAGATGAGACGACTAAAGTAGAAATTTTAGAAGGTGGGTTTTGGTTTGAGGATTCATATTTGAAAATTGATCATAGTTTTAGAGACGGGAGGGAGTGGTCATTAACACTGGTTACCGCAGAAAAAAACGAAGTTGATGCGATTCCTTGTTATGGTTTAAAGAGTGCAATTTCAAAGCTTGGTGTTACTGAAATTGATTTATTGAAAATTGATATTGAAGGTGGAGAACAACCTATTTTTGAAAATTGGGCTAAGAATTCAAACGATTTATTACTTGTTAAAAATATAGCAATCGAAATACATGATGAGGTTGCAAATCGTTTAATGATTTGCGATGTTTTGAAAGAGGCTGGATTTAAATTAAAGGAAATAGGTGAGACTACATTTGGTTTCAGATAACAATATGAGAGAAGATAATCTAAACAGACTTTCGAGTTTTCAAATGAAATCTCATTCAGTTAATTACTTAGAGCATCATTTTATTTTGAAAGGATTAAATTATGCTGTTAAAAAATATGCTTGTGGGAATGTGTTAGATATAGGGTGTGGGAATAAGCCCTATTCACCTCTTTTTCAAGGTAAAATTGATAAGTATGTAGGATGTGATATTGTTCAGTCGAGCAGTAATTGTGTAGATGTTGTTTCCGAGGCAACTAATATTCCATTAGAATCAAATCAATTTGAAACAGTTTTTTCTACTCAAACAATTGAGCATATTGGGGACTTTCAATTAATGTTGAATGAGGCTTTTCGACTTACTAAACCTGGTGGTTTTTTTATTGTTGCAGGGCCTATGTATTGGCCACTTCACGAAGAGCCATATGATTTTTATCGTTTTACAAAACATGGATTTGAATTTTCATTGCGAAAGGCTGGTTTTACCATTGCAGAGATTATTCCGAATGGCGGTAAATGGGCACTTTTAGGGCAAGTAATTATTCAAACTTTGCCTGTTTGGTTAACTTTTCCAAAGCTTCTTAAGAAAATTCATAATAACTTTTTTATGTGGTTGGATGGTAAATATTTTGATTCGTCGAATACAATGAATTATGTTGTAATTGCAAAGAAAGAAATATGATTGAGCCACTTATTTCTGTAGTTATTCCTTGTTATAATCATGGAGATTTTTTGGATGATGCAGTTAATAGCATTCCAATAAAAAAATATTCTTTTATTGAAATCATTATAGTAAATGATGGATCAACTGACTTGAGAACACTTTCTGTTTTAGAAAGATTAGAGAAGGGAAACATCAAGGTTATACATCAAGAAAATGCAGGTTTAGGTGCTGCACGTAACAAAGGTATTAGCTTTGCTTCTGGAAAGTATATTCTGCCTTTAGATTCTGACAATGAATTGTTAGAACCTTATTTTTCAACTGCATTGACTATACTAGAAGAAAATGAAAGCATAGCAGTTGTTTATGGGAATCCGCTATTTTTCGGGTCCCAAAATGGCATTCAAGAAATTCCTGAGTTTAATTTACAGTCGCTAATTACTGCCAATTTTATTGATGCTTGTGCCATCTTCAGGAAATCAGCTTGGCTTAAAGTTGGAGGGTATGATGAGAATATGCCTTACATGGGGGTTGAGGATTGGGAATTTTGGTTGCATTTATCCTTTAGTGGGTTTAAATTTAAAAAGATAGATGAAGTTGCTTTTAAGTATAGGGTTTTACCAAATTCAATGATAAAAAAGGATACAGCACCCAACTATCATGCATTAAGGAAATATATGGAAGTAAAGCATCCTAGTTATTTAAACTATGCAGCACCAATTACTGAGTTAGTAAAAAGATTTAAAGCTAATCCATTCGTATTTTTATTGAAGTTAGTACTTATTTCTTGGTTCCCTAATTATTATAAAAAGCTAGTGGATATAAAGAAATTGAAACCATTGTAGTTTTATTTTTAGTTATATTTGTTATTCCCTTGGTTGTTATGGAATGAGCAAATTAAATATACTGTTTTTTTTAATTCAATCGCTAAGCTGCATTTATTATTCAAATGCTCAGAATAGTTGTTTTAATTGCTCCAATAATGAATCAGGCCTAAATTCAGGTTTGGTTGCTTGTTATCCTTTTAATGGCAATGCAAATGATAATAGTGGCAATAATAATCATGGAGTAAATTACGGAGCTATATTAACAACAGATAGGTTTGGCAATGCCAATAGTGCTTATTACTTTAATGGCAATTCCCGCATTCAAGCACCACATTCTTCTAGTTTAAATGTATCTGAAATTTCTATATCAATGTGGGTTAAGTATGAAAATTATGATCTAACTCAAATATTAACCAAAAGAAATTGGTCTGATGCATACAATGAGAAATTTGCCTTTGATACAAAAGATTTTTATGTGAAGAGAAATGGAAATTGCTATCCCAATAATGCTTGGCAAAAAGTTAACTATTCTGTTCTGCCCCAACTAAATATTTGGACTTTTTTAACAGTAACATATGACGGATTTGTTTCAAAATTTTACCTCAATGGGGAGCTTAAAGAATCAGCAAATTTTGGTAGTTACATTGCAATGGACAATTGCAATGCAGGTGAATTAATATTTGGTGCTACCTGGTCATCATTTCCATTTTATTTTAAAGGTTCAATGGATGATATAAGAATATATAATAGGGCCCTAACTTCAATACAAGTTAGTAATTTATATCAATTTTCAGCAACCAACCTCCCATACACTGTAAATGCTGGCTCAGATTTTAGTGTGTGTAAAGAAGATAGTTTTATGTTGGCTGGCAATGGTTTAGGAAGTATGCTTTGGAGTCCTGCGGCGGCAGTTGCCAACCCAACTGCTGCTTCTACAAGAGCAAAAATTGACGCAAGTAAACAATTTGTGTTAACTGGTACTTTTGGTTCATGCATAGCTAGAGATACTATTTTGGTAAGCACCATTAACCTTAATGCAAATGCTGGGCCCGATGTGCAAATTTGTAAACGTGGGGTAACCATGCTTGCCGGATCTGCCAGTATGGGTAGTCCTAGTTGGCTGCCTATTCGCAATATTAGCGGTAATTTAAGCTTTAACCCTTCGGTAAATCCAGATTCAAATACCACTTATATTTTAACTGTAAAAAGTGGCAACTGCATTTCTAGAGATACCGTAAAGGTAAGTGTAAATCCTTTGGATGTTCAAATTATAAATAAGGATACTGCTATTTGTTTGGGAGATACCATAACCTTATTTGCTAACACCAATGCAGCCTCATTTAATTGGTTAAATACAACTCAAATGCTTGAACCGTTTTTATTAACCCCACGCGTTTTTCCAATTACGGCCCAGAAATATTTAATTGAAGTAAGTGATCCAGAATGTGTGATAAGAGATTCTATAAACATAAATATTAAAACATTAGACCTAACCACGCTAGAGGACCACAGAATTTGCAAAGGAAATACAGTAGTAATTTTTGGCGATTCTGTTTTTGGGGCAAGCTACGAATGGTTTCCAAAATCTGGTTTGGTAACTCCCTATCAACGGCAAACGCTTGCTAGTCCAGATACTACAGTAGTTTATACTTTATTGATGCAACATGGCAAATGCAATGCAAGAGATAGTTTGCAAATTTTGGTTGATCCAAATCCAGTGGTGGAGGCGGGTATGGATGTTACACATTGTTATTTGGATTCTGCTTTATTGCTGGGTTCAGTAAATTTTGCAGATTCCTTTAAATGGGAGCCCACTTCTGGACTCGCAAATTCATTTATGCTTAGTACAAAAGTGAGTGCAAGTAACCCATTGCGGTATCGGCTTTTTGCTTACCAAGGTGTTTGCCAAAGTTATGATTCGGTAGAGGTTGTTGCTTTACCAAAAGTTGAGGCCAATTTTCAAGCTTCAACCTATTTATCTATCGCTCCAGCTTTGTTGCAGTTTCAAAATAATAGTATTGGTGCTAGCAAATACCTTTGGGATTTTGGAGATTCTTTAGGGATTTCTAAGGATGAAAATCCAAGTTATAATTTCAATACACAAGGCACTTACC
>JBIKKC010000185.1:0-4758 GCA_044360615.1 Bacteroidia bacterium
CTTGTTTCGGTATACAAAAAACTAGCAAGACTATCGCTTCTATCAATAAGCGGGTAAAATGAATTGTAGAGCGGCATATCCTTGTTTAACTTTTTAAGCATTTCTGGATTCATTTGCACTACCCCAAAATACCTAAACTTTTCATCATTGGTGGCTACATTCCAAGTAAAAATGCGAAAAAGTCCATCTGGAGAGGTAAGCCTCATCACGTTTTTAAGCGAATCGAAAGGATAATAAAAAGAGCCCTCCACACGAAGGGCTCTTGAAAATTGCATAATAAAATTCTTTCCACAAGTAACCCGCGTTTCCTCATCAAAACTTCTAACCATTTGCTCGCCCAAGCCAGTCAAACGAAGTTCATAATCTTGTAAATCGCTTAAATTGGTAGAATCAATTTTCTGTGCTTTAACAAAAGCGGCAGAAAAAAGTAGTATGAATAATAACCTTAACCTCATGTGCTGTTAACGATAAAGGTTACAAACTGGTATTAAACTTTTTCAAGAACTATAGCAGAAGCGCCTCCGCCTCCATTGCATATTCCAGTAACGCCATAGCGGCCACCTTCTTGGTTCAAAACGCTTGTTAAAGTAGCTACAATGCGAGAACCAGAGCTGCCCAATGGGTGACCCAAAGCTACGGCACCACCGTAAACATTTACCTTCTTACTATCTAAGCCAAGGATTTGATTATTAACTAAACCAACTACCGAAAAAGCTTCATTTAATTCAAAATAATCTACGTCTTTAATATCTATGCCAGCCCACTTCAATGCCTTAGGTATTGCTAAAGAAGGTGCAGTAGTAAACCATTCTGGCGCTTGTGCAGCATCTGCAAAAGCTACAATTTTAGCCAATGGTTTTAATCCTAACTCCTTTACTTTTTCTTCGCTCATAATTAACAAGGCACTCGCGCCATCATTTAATTTAGAAGCATTTGCAGCAGTAATGGTTCCTTCTTTTTCAAAGGCTGGCTTCAAAGTTTTTAACTTCTCAAAATTTACCTTTAAATACTCCTCATCTTCTTTTACCACCATTGCCTCTTTACCACGAACTGGAATTTCTACTGAAACCAATTCGGCTGCAAAAGCATTGTTTTTGTAAGCATTCTGAGCGCGTGTATAACTCTCAATAGCAAATGCATCTTGATCGTCTCTGCTAATCTTATAATCTCTTGCGCACATTTCTGCCGCATTACCCATGTGGTAATCTTTGTAAACATCCCAAAGACCGTCTTTTACCATTCCATCTATAATGGTGCCATGACCCAAACGGTAGCCATTTCTAGCCTTATCTAGATAGTAAGGGATATTGCTCATACTTTCCATACCACCCGCAATAACAACATCATTAATACCCATCATAATGCTTTGTGCCGCCAACATAATGGCTTTAGATCCAGAAGCACAAACCTTATTAATTACAGTTGCAGGAACGGTATTTGGAATACCCGCATAAATCATGGCTTGGGTAGCAGGTGCTTGACCCAAACCGGCAGCAACTACATTTCCCATAAATACTTCCTCTACCAAAGTAGGGGCAACGCCAGCTTTTTCTAAAGCACCTTTAATGGCAATGGCTCCCAATTGAGGAGCTGTTAGTGGAGCTAGAGCGCCGTTAAACGCGCCAATTGGCGTACGGGCTACAGAAACAATATAAGCAGTTTTCATTTCTTAAAAAAAATAGATTTGGAGGCGCAAATCTATGCTTTTACCTTTACGAAAAAATCATTTTATGGAAAGAGCTGCACAATATGGAGATCTCCTTTTTGAAACCATGTTTCATAATGGAACTTCTATTCGGCATATTGAGCGGCATTATGCTAGATTAACAAGGGGTTTAACCATTTTAAAAATGCCTGAACCTAGTCTAAGCTTTGCAGAATTTAAGCAAAAAATTGACGAAAATTTAGCGTCATGGATTCAGCAAAACGCTGCTTCAACTTCCTATCGTATCCGTTTTACCGTTTGCCGCAATGGCTCAGGAAATTATTTACCCCAAAACCCAAACTTGAGCTACCACCAAAATATTGTTTCTTTTAATAACCAATACTTTATGTCGGACATACCCATTAAAGCTGGATTATATGTGGAGCAAACCAAGGCGCCAGGAGTTTTGGCTAATCTTAAAAGCGGCAATGCCTTAATTTATGTGATGGCCAGTATTTTTGCCAAAGAGCAAGGTTGGGAAGAGTCACTCATTTTAAATACAAATGGCCATATCATTGAATCTACCACTAGCAATATATTTTGGCAAGCAAATCAGCAATGGTTTACGCCACCTTTAAGCGATGGATGCATTGCTGGTATAGGCAGAGAAGTATTTATGGAAAAGCACTCGGTAATAGAAAAATCTTGTACACAAACTGATTTGCAAAATGCCGAGCAATGTATCTTAACCAATGCCCTCTGGCTGGAAAGAAAATTTGTTCCTATATTCGCCGAATGAAGCGAATATTATTAACCATTACCGCCTGTTTTGCGTGGCTACTATTTAGCAACCACAAAGCAGATGAAGGCATGTTTCCCTTATCTGAACTTAAGAACCTCGACCTTAAGAAAGCGGGCTTACGCATGGACCCCTTGGCCTTGTATAATCCAAATGGAATAAGTCAGATAGACGCCATAGTGCGCGTTGGTGGTTGTACCGGCTCATTTGTAAGCAACGATGGACTTATAGTTACCAACCACCATTGTGCTTTTGGTTTCGTGGCAGCTATTTCAGATACCATCAACAATTATATCAATACTGGATTTTTAGCCAAAGACCGTGCGGCAGAAGTAGAAGCCAAAGGTTTGGTTTGTAAGATTACCGCTAGTTATGCAGATGTAAGTACGGAGGTGTTAATGGGCACACAAAGCACCGCCGACCCAGTTGAACGCTTGCGCATAATAGCTGCTAATATTAAAGTCATTACAGAAAAAGAAAATAAAGCCAATCCTGGATTACAATGCGAAGTATCCGAAATGTTTACAGGAAAAACTTATGTTTTATTTAGGTATCAACTGCTAAAAGATGTTCGCTTGGTTTATGTACCTGCAAGAAGTATTGGTGAATATGGCGGAGAAAAAGACAATTGGGTTTGGCCGCGCCACAGTGGCGACTTTGCCTTCCTTCGTGCCTATGTTGCTCCAGATGGAACGCCAGCTGGGTTCAACAAGAATAATATACCATACCAACCAAAGAAATTTTTAAAAGTGAATGTGAAAGGCATTAATGAAAATGATTTTGTTTTTATCCTTGGTTATCCTGGAAGAACCTTCCGCAACCAGCCAGCAGCTTTTTATGAATACCACGAATCTTACATGCTTAAATACATTAGCGATTTATACGATTGGCAAATTGCTAAAATGGAAGCGTTGAGTGAAGGCAATGAAACTTTAAAAATTAAATACGCAGGAAAAATAAAACAATTAGCCAATGTTACTAAAAACTACAAAGGCAAATTACAAGGCTTTAGAAGAGTTGGCTTAACCCAGAAAAAGAAAACAGAAGAGGCAGAAATGAATGCCTTTATACAAGCCAATAAGGACCTTAAATCTCAATATGGTAGTGTAGTTACCGACATTAATAAATTATATGCGCCTATTATTAGTGAAGCACCTCGCAACTTGTTTTTCGATTTTATTTATAATGTATCTCCAACCCTACAAATGGGCGCAGCGATAGACAATTATAAATCAGCTTTCCTCGAAATTAAATCTAAACAAGAACAAGCTGCATTTCTAAGCAAACAAATACCTAACTTAAAGAACTTATACAATAGACTAGCAGGAAATATGGATGTAGCCTTTGAGAAAGAGGCCGTCCATAAATTGATTGAAGATGCATCGCAATTAAATGGTTCGAACAAAGTAAAAGCCATAGAAGATTTTGTAAAAAAATTCCCAAGCAGCGAAGCAAGAGCCAAAGAAATAAATTCTTGGTTTGCAAAAACTAAAATTAATGATGGCAAATTTATGTTGAACCTACTTGCAGATAGCAGTAAAGCTGTGTTTGGCTTAAAAGATCCCTTTGTGGCATTTGCCAATCCTTTAAACAAAGAAATTAACGAAGCAGATGCCATTGATAAGGTAAGAGAAGGAAGCTTAAATGGTTTATTGGGGCGTTATGCAGATGCAAAAAATGCGTTTAAACAAAAACAATTTATACCAGATGCTAATGGTACCTTGCGCTTTACTTATGGTTTTGTTAGAGGATATAATCCTAATGATGGAGAATACAATGCTCCATTTACAACGTTAAAGGGTGTTATTGAAAAAGAAGATAATAAAGATTACGAATTACTTTCGGTAATTAAAGAATTATATGCTGCTAAAGATATTGGCCCATATATGCATCCAGGACTCAACGATTTACCTATCAATTTCTTGTATAATTTAGATACCACTGGCGGCAATAGCGGTTCACCAGTTATGGATGCCGATGGCAATTTAGTGGGCGTAAACTTTGACCGCGCTTATACAGCCACAATTAATGACTATGCATGGAACGAAGCCTATAGTCGTTCTGTAGCAGTAGACATTCGTTATGTACTTTGGGTATTAAAGAAAGTAGCTAAAGCCGATCATGTGCTTAGTGAAATGGGAATTTAACAATGCGCATAGTTTTTTTAGGCACACCAGATTTTGCAGTAACTAGTCTAAAGGCTATAGTAGAAGCTGGCTATAATATTGTAGGCGTAGTTACTGCGCCAGATAAGCCTGCAGGTAGAGGAATGCAATTGCAACAATCACCAGTAAAAAAGTATGCAATAGAACAG
>JBIKKC010000035.1:0-14487 GCA_044360615.1 Bacteroidia bacterium
TTCAATGTTAAATGATTCGCCACTTGCTACAAAGTCTGTACAAGTATGAATTAATTTGAAAGAGGTTCCCTTACACACAGGGCAAGCATTTAATTTTTCCACCTTGCAAAGAAAAGAATTATCTACCTAAATGCACCATTAGTATAGAAACATCAGAGGGTGAAATACCACTAATTCTGGATGCTTGTCCTAATGTTTTTGGTTTCTGTCTAATTAATTTTTCTCTGGCTTCAAGTGAAATTGATTTTACCTGATTAAAATCAAATCCATCCATTATTTTCACATGCTCTAGTCTATTCATTTTTTCAACTAGAAGCTGTTCTTTTTCCAAATAGCCTTCGTACTTCATTAGAACTTCTGCTTGCAAAATAGCATCCTCATCTAAATCCTTTGTAAATTCCTGCACCATCGGTAGGTTTTCTACCATCTGGTTCATGGTAATTTGTGGCCTGCTTATTAATTGAAATAATTTATAGTTTTGGTTTATGGTACTAGTTTCTAGTTTTTCTAAGCATGGGTTGGCTTCTGCAGGAGTTATAGATTGTTTTTGAAAGTAGCTTATAATGGATTCAGTTTCTTTAATTTTCTGTTCTACTGCCAGCACTCTTTCTTTACTTGCCAAGCCTAGTTTATTAGACTTTTCTGTCAATCTTATGTCCGCATTATCTTGGCGCAACATTAACCTATATTCAGCCCTAGAGGTAAACATTCTATAGGGTTCATCGGTACCTTTGTTTACCAAATCATCTATTAATACGCCAATATATGCCTCTGACCTTCCAAGGACAAGAGGTTCAATTTCATTAATCTTTAGGTGTGCATTAATACCCGCCATTAAGCCTTGACACGCAGCTTCCTCATACCCAGTGGTACCATTGATTTGACCAGCAAAATATAGATTAGAAATCAGTTGTGTTTCAAGCGTTAAGTTTAATTGTGTCGGTGGAAAATAATCATATTCTATGGCATAGCCAGGCCTAAATATTTTCGCATTTTCAAAACCGGGTATCAAACGAATAGCCTTAAATTGTACCTCATCTGGAAGTGAAGTAGAAAATCCATTGACATAAATTTCATAGGTATTCCAACCCTCTGGTTCTACAAATATTTGGTGCCTTTCCCTTTCTGCAAATCTGTTTATTTTATCCTCAATTGAGGGGCAATAACGCGGGCCTAAGCCTTGAATTCTCCCCGCATACATAGGAGAATCATCAAATCCCGTTTTTAGAACATCATGTACTGCCTCATTTGTATAAGTTATCCAACAGCAACGCTGATTCTCTATTTTAGGGGATGATTTTAAATAGGAAAACTTTTCAGGCTTTTCATCCCCTTCTTGTATTTCCATTTTGGTATAATCTAAAGTTCTACCGTCTACCCTTGGAGGCGTGCCCGTTTTCATCCTTCCTGCATTAAACCCCGAACTTATGAGCTGTTCAGTAATTCCACTAGCAGCCTTTTCGCCAATTCTTCCCCCGCCAAATTGTTTATGCCCAATATGAATTATACCGTTAAGAAATGTGCCATTTGTTAACACCACCGCCCTGGCTTTAATGGTTTGGCCCATACTAGTTTTTACCCCAGTAACAGTTTCGCCTTCAACCAAAATCTCGCTTACCATGTCTTGCCAAAAATCTACATTTGGTGTATTCTCAAGCATTTCCCTCCAGTAGGTAGTAAATAGAAACCTATCGTTTTGTGTTCTTGGACTCCACATGGCTGGGCCCTTTGACCTGTTAAGCATCCTAAATTGTATTGTCGATCTATCACTAACAATTCCAGAATACCCACCTAAGGCATCAATCTCTCTAACTATTTGCCCTTTTGCAATACCGCCCATTGCCGGATTGCAGCTCATCTGCGCAATTTTGGTCATATCCATTGTGATTAGGAGCACCTTTGAGCCCAGGTTAGCCGCCGCCGCCGCCGCCTCACACCCAGCGTGCCCAGCACCCACCACAATTACATCATATTTCTGAAACATATACTATACTAATTTACAAATGTACATAGGACTTGGCATACTTGTCAAGCCCAAAGGATTAATTTACAAGAGATTGAGGCACTATTTCACGTGGAACATTGTCTCATACAAATTTATAGAGAGGTTTTCAGCCTCTCGCATTTCTTGCCTTTGCTTTTGGGTTTTATCCTTATATCCCATTAAATGCAAAAGGCCATGGACAATTACCCTCAATAGTTCAACTTCTTTTTTCAGCCCCATTGTTTTAGCATTATCATTTACTCTGTCTTTACTGATATATATGTCACCTTCAATTGACCTTACCTCTTTGCTGTCCTTTAAATCAAAGGTAATAATATCAGTATAGTAATCATGGTTTAGGTATGCTTTATTTATAGAGAGTAAATGTTCATCAGAGCATATGCTAATTGATAAACTTTTTATTTCAATATTGTTATTATTAGCAATTTTATTTAGCCATTGATAGACCGATTTTTTTCTAAGGTTAACAGGCCTGTCTATACTTTGGATTTGGATATTATTGTATAACACTTATGTTTCCCTTTATTGTTATTATTTCTTTTCCTTGAACAATGTCTGCAATAAATACGTAAACACCAGTGTTTACAAACTCGCCATTATTGTCAATACCGTTCCAACCATTCATTAGATTGCTCGTTTTGTAGATTTCTTCCCCCCATCTATTGTATATTCTTATACTGCTTTTTTCCAACTCTAATCCAGGCCCATAAAAATTAAAGGTATTATTGACGCCGTTTATTACTAAAGCATTTGGATAGTAAATCTTTCCTTCGTTTATATAACAAACCACATTACTCAAACTTGTTGTTATCCCATTTTGTTCAATCGCTTCAACTCTGTAACACTTAACTGGTATCAGCTCTTCAATAATGTCTATGTCAAATGTATCTAGACCTGGTGTTTTGTATACCACAAAGTTGTTTGCTTCAGTTAGATTATTTCCTGTTGCTCTGTATATTACATATTCTTTTATACCGCTGTTCCACGTGAAATAGTTGTTCCAATTCAAATCTAATTGCGGCCCAGCACCATTAAGCCCCAAAACAATATTGTTTGAGGGTAGGCTTGTATCCGCTGGTTCTTGACAAACATTTAGTGAAATTAATATGTAGTTATATTTTATAGTTTCAACACTTGTTTCATCTTCAATAAGCAATTTATTTAGGTCTGTGCTTTTCAAGTAAGTTGGGGCTGATCCATCATTGAATCTGTAAATATCAATTCCTCCATACTGTGAGAAAGGATTTGGTTTAATTAGTAGCTCAACTTTGTTCCTTTGGTTTATGGTAACTTTGGCTATTTCTGTTCCAATCGGACTTTGGGCTTTGCCTGTTGATATTGGTAGGTTTGAATTTGAACTTGAGCTTGCAGAGAATTGGCCAGATTCTTTAAAAGCTCTTACAAAGTACTGTACAGTTGTATTTGCTGGAATATTTATGTCAGTATAGGTTACAACATTTCCTGCTAACGAGTCTAAGAAACCAAATTGCCCCGCTCCGAGTTTTCTATAAATAAAGTGTTTTTCTGTATTCCATCCCTTATAGGCATTCCAGTTCAATGTAGATTGATTTTTGCATGTATCAAAAGTTACCCTAAGCCAAATAGTTTTATGTGAATAGTTTCCGTAATCCCTTCTGTTGTCGCAACTATCCGATGATGTTATATCATAAGTTAAAGATTGGTTTCGTGGGTTTACTGGAGTCAAATCAATATAGCTTGTGTCTCTATAATTTTCTGCTAGTCTTGGGTCAGCTCTATCTGTATTATATAAATAGTAGGAGGCAAAATCTGGTGTTTTATTAGAGCGCCATCCTAGCATCACCACATTTGAAATTGGATCAACACTTACCGAATCCAGAATTGTTGAATCTGGCTTGATATCGTCTATTATAAGGGTATCACTGAAAAATGTGCTAGTATCATTATTACAAATTACTGTTGTTGCGATAAAGTATTGCCATGTTTTTATGGCTGGGAAATTGGCATTTACATGAAGGTAGTTTTGGTTGCTTAAGTTTATGCCAGAATCAATACCATAAAAAGAAAAGCTTAAAGACTCTCTGCCATATATTTTAATAGTGTTTATAGTTGTGCAAAGGTCTTGGTCAAACTGCCAAAAAAGGTTGTTATTTATGCCGGCATTGCAAACCCTAACAAATCTAATTTTTTGAGAGTTGCCTAGGAATGCCGAACAGATTAATAATATTATAAGAATGAGCTTTTTCACTTTTGGCCTACTACCATTTCAACGAGGTTTTCTTCTGTGAAGTATTCTTGCGCTATTTTCATTAATTCCTCAGGCGTCGTTTTATTTAGCAATCCTACAAACTCAGGGTAATAATCGTTAGGTAGCGAGTTATCAATGATAATTTTTAACCTATCTGCAATAGAAAAAGGCCCATCTAAGCTTCTTAAAAAGGAGCCTAGATAATAGTTTTTTGCTGTTTCAAACTCGTCATTATTAATGAGTTCAGTTCTTAATATTTTCATCTCTTTATAGATTTCTTCTATTCCGAGTTGCCTGTTTTTTGTATTAATATCAGAATCTATGTACCAAACACCTAAATCCTTAAATGGTTCAAGTGCAGAATATATCCCATACGTTAAGCCCTTATCTTCTCTTATATTTTTCATAAGACGAGAGCCAAAGTAACCCCCAAATATTAGGTTCAAAAATTGTAATTTTCTAAAATCTGGGTGTTGTCTATTGATAGTTATCTTTCCAATTTTTATGGCAGATTGCACACTATCTGCTTTCTCATGAAAGTGCTTTCCAATATTGCTTTTAGCTAGAATGTTAAGTGTTTCCGGCACCCCTCCCATAAACCCACTGTTTTCAACAGCAATTGCAATTATTTTAGTTGAGTTGAGGCTATAATTTCCAGATAGCATTACATAGTTCAATCCATTTAGAATATATTTTTGGTGAAAGGCTTTTAAATCGTCTATGATAATGGCTTCAATATCCTGCTTTTCCGAAAAGGAGGCATAAGGATGTCCCTCACCCAATAAATGAGTGTAAAATCCTTTTCTACACAGGTAATTGTTTTTCTTTAAGCTTACAAGCAGTTTTTGAATGCTATTCTTTTTTTGGATATCCAGTTCTTTTTTTGGAAAGATAGACTCGCTTAAGGCTTCAATAAAGATAGATAAACAGTTTTCTAGATGTTTATCTAAGCAATACAAGGTAGCAACTGTATCTTCTGTATTGCTTCTAACTTGAAAATAGGAGCCATAATAATCTAAGGCATCAGCAAGTGCTTGAGCAGACTTTGTTTTGGTACCCTCACTAAGCATGCTCGCAGTAAAAAAGGCTTGACCCTTTTTAGCCTGATGAATCATGCCAGCAGCAAACACAAAATCTAGTCGTATTACAGGCTCTGTTCCTGCCTTTAATTGATAAAAGGGGATTCCGTTCGAAAGCAAATTGTTTTCGTAAGGCGGGAAAACAAGACTATTGATTACATTAAAGGATGGGGCTTGGGATCTATTTAGGCTCATGGTTTTGCGTGGTAATAAAGGGTACAACAATTTTCTTCTCTGAACATGTTTTTTGCTACTTCCTGAAGCGTTTTTGTATTGACCTGAAGGTAAGAATCAACTTCGGTGTTTACAAGGCTTATATCGCCTAAAAACGAGGCAAATGCCAGCTTCATGGCTCGGTTTAATACATTAACATCTCCAAAGTGAATATTGGTTTCGGTTTTGTTTTGAACCTTTTCAAGTTCAACTTTTGTGACGCCCTCTGATTTTAAAAATTCTAACTCCTTAAGTATTGCCACTTCAGCAGTTTCAAAGTCCACATCTTTCATAAGTTTGCCCTCTATCAGAAATAATCCTGGATCTACATCTCCAGAAATGTAAGTATCTAATTCGCTAAAAAGCCCAAGTTCTTTTACTAATTTGTTAAAAAAGCGAGACGACTTTCCCGCTCCAAGAATATCCGAAAGGAGGTCGGCATCAAAGTAATCTTTATCCATCCGTCCGCCCATTTTATATGCCTTTAAAATTAAGTTAACTGGCACATCCTCATATACATGCTCTCTTCTTGCTTCGGTTTGTTTTGGCTCTTGCAAATAAGGTGGAATAATAGTTTTTCTTGCTGGAATAGGTTCAAACCATTTTTGACATAAGGCCTTTGTTTTTTCTAAATCAATGTTGCCTGCCACAACCAGAATGGCGTTTTCTGGCGCATAAAAGTTCTCGAAAAATGCCTTAACTTGTTCTAAATTACTGGCCTCAATATGCTCAATATTTTTCCCAATGGTGGCCCAATTGTAGGGGTGCTTTTGATAGGCTAGGGGAAGTATTTTCAGCCAAATGTCGCCATAAGGCTGATTTAAATACCGCTCTTTAAACTCTTCAATAACCACATTTTTTTGAACGTCGAGTGATTTTTGGTTAAAATCTAGGCTTAACATTCTATCGCTTTCTAACCAAAACCCAGTTTCTATGTTGTTTGCAGGAAGTGTGATATAGTAATTGGTGATATCATTACTTGTAAACGCATTGCTTTCCCCTCCTGCAGCCTGTAACTCGGTATCAAACTCTGGAACATTTACAGAGCCGCCAAACATCAGGTGTTCAAACAAATGGGCAAACCCCGTGTGGTCTGGGTTTTCATTTCTTGAACCAACTTTATATAAGACGTTTAAAACACATAACTGTGTGGAGGGGTCTTCGTGATGAATTACCTGTAGGCCATTGCTAAGCCTAAATTCGTTATATTGAATCAATGGAGCGGTTATTTATTCTCCAAAGTTAAGCAGCATCTTAAATTGAATTAACAATTCCTTACACAGGAATTGCCATAAAAATGTGAATAGTGCGGCTTATACCTCACCTTCCCATTTAGCCACAACCCATGTTGCTAAACAATTGCCAATCACATTTACAGTAGTTCTGCCCATGTCCATTAAAGCATCTACTGCAAGTATGGCAAATGCCTTGGTTGGATCAAGTGCGGTGCCATCTGGAAAATTTAGCGTACTAATGGTTGAAACTAAAATTAAGAAGCTTGCACCCCTAACTCCGGCCACGCCCTTACTGGTAAGCATTAGAATGAGACACATTTGAATTTGTTGCCCAATGCTCATATCTAAACCCGATGCTTGTGCCACAAAAACGGAGGCAAGTGAAAGGTAGAGGGTAGTCCCATCTAAGTTGAAACTATACCCTGTTGGCAGCACAAATGCCACCACTTTCCTTGGAATACCCATTTCTTCCAATCGTTCCATAGCTTTAGGAAGGGCTGCCTCTGAGCTAGCAGTGGCAAAGGCAATAGAAACCGGTTCTGAAATAGCTGCTAAAAAGCGCTTAAAAGGCACTTTAGTAAGCACAGCTATTGGTAAAAGCACTACTGCGACAAATACAAATAATGCCCCATAGAGCGTGGCTACCAGTTTAAGTAAATTACCTAAAACACCTAAACCCATACTGGCCACAGAATAGGCCATGGCCCCACCTACTGCAAGCGGAGCAAATAGCATTACAATATGGGTAAATTTAAACATTACTTCGCTTAAAGATTCTGTAAATCTTAACATTACAGATTTTTTTTCTTCGTTTTGAACCAAAGCCAAACCAATTCCAAAAAGGATACTAAACACAACAATTTGTAAGATTTGGTTCTCGGCAATTGATTTTGCAATGTTTTCCGGGAAAATATCCAATATCACATCATGTTGCTGCTTCTGTGCAAGCAAGGTATTGGCTTTCTCAATTTGGGATGTACCAGCCTCTAGTTTAGTACCCACTCCAGCCTTGGTAAAGTTGATGGCGAGAAGGCCTATTACAAGTGCGACAGAGGTTACGATTTCGAAGTAAATGATGCTTTTTAGACCCATTCTGCCCACTTGTTTAATATTTGAATGCCCAGCAATACCCACAACCAAAGTGGCAAATAGCAATGGTGCAATAATGGTTTTAATGAGTCGTAGGAAAATGTCACTTAATACTTTTAGAGGCTTACTTATTTCTGGAAAATCACTACCAAGTGCTACGCCAATAAACATGGCTACCATTATCCAAGCAGTAAGGTTTTTCTTTTCCCATGCATACCATGTTGCAAGCGCTAACCCGCCCCATTTAATAATTTGCATTAGGGTGTTTGGAATAGCAATTATTTCATTTTGGTTCAAAGCGTATAACGCAGCCAGCACTCCAAATACACCTAGGGCTGCAAAAAAGATTCTTTTTAACTTCATAAATCAAACCTATTGTTTTTTTTCATAAAATTAAACCTTTCAAAAAATATGTAGTCATATGGGCAAGAAAAAAATAGTAAAATGAAAACAACAATCTTAAAAATGATGGTTTTGGCCATGGCTTTAACCATCAGTATTTCATCTTGTAAAAAAGAGGATAATGATTTCGAAATGGGTACTAGTGAAGACAATTAGACTCAAGCGTAATTCCCTATAAGATGACTATAGATTGCGGTGTAACCAACTATTTATGTGAAGATGGCAATCTACGCAGGATTAAATATTACTGGAGCAGACGGGTTAACGCACTATTGGAAAAGTAAAAGAACTTGGTTAGAAGGCGAAAGCACCCTTACAAGCTTGGATGATATTTATGAAATTACCGGAAATGCTGAAGGAACCAGCAGGAAAGGGATTTCTTATACGGTTTCTATTATTTCTCCATTAAGGGTAGACCTTTCTTGCGAATGGCGAATTGTAAAGGGTATTATAACCCTAACGCCTGCTGGAAACCCAGAGCGTAAATTAGATTTTGGTAATGGTTCTTGCAGTAGTGAAGTAACGCTTACTGTAAATGGTAGAAGCAAAACCTTTAATAGGACAAAATAAGAAACCAGCACTTAGATTTAGAAAAGCCCTGATAATTAGCTATCTTTGAAGGCTAATGATACGTAAAAATTTGAAAGGCCAATCGCCTGCGAAGAAGCAGGGAAGGCCAGCAGCTAAGACAGCAAGACCTAAGAAGGCTTATGGTAGTGCAAGTAGCTTTGGAGAAAGAAAGCAATTGAAGAGCTTTTCTGAGGGAAGCGGCAAAAGTGAAAAGCCGAATAGAACAAGTTCTGAAAGAACACCTAGAGCAGGAGCGGGCGATAAACCAAGAACATACTCTAGTAAACCAAGAACAGGTTCAGATAGAACACCACGCGCAGGAGCAAGTGATAAGCCAAGAACTTATTCAAGCAAACCAAGAACAAGTTTTGACAGAGCGCCTAGAGCAGGAGCAAGTGATAAACCAAGAACGTACTCAAGCAAACCAAGAACAGGTTCTGATAGAGCACCGCGCGAAGGAGCAAGTGATAAACCGAGAACATACTCTAGCAAACCGAGAAATTACACAGATACGCCCAGAGGGAATTCTGAGAACAAGGAAAGATCATGGGATGCAAATGAAACCCCAAGAAAAAGAAGCTTTGGTAGCACCGGGCCAAAAGGGAAAGGAAAGTTTACCAAAAAGAACGAGTTAAAAGGTTTTAGGCCTAAGGTTCAACCTTCCGAGCAAGGGGATTTTAGGTTTATGAAGCCAGGTTCTAGAGGCAAACAAGTAGCCATAAACGAAGATTTGGCGAAGAAATCTGAAGTTAAATCCAAGCCCAGAAAAAACAATAAGGAGTTGGTTACAGAAAACGCCTTAAAAGATGGGGAAGAAGTTAGATTAAATCGCTTTATTTCTAATGCTGGCGTATGCAGCAGGAGAGAGGCTGATGAGTTAATTACAGCAGGTTTGGTTTCTATTAATGGACAAATTGCCACCGAACTTGGAATGAAAATTAAAGCCGGAGATGTGGTTAGGTTTAATGGTGAGAAATTAAATGTTGAGGCCAAGGTATATATCATTTTAAACAAGCCAAAAGATGCAATTACAACCTCTGATGATCCAGATGGTAGAAATACAGTAATGGATTTATTTGAAGGCAAGATGAGGGAAAGGATTTACCCAGTAGGCAGATTGGATAGAAATACAACAGGGGTTTTATTGCTTACCAATGATGGAGAGTTGGCCAACAGGTTAATGCATCCAAAATACCAAATAGATAAAGTGTATAGAGCTACGCTAAACAAATCGTTTAAGTCTACTGATATGTGGAACTTGGCAAACAATGGCGTAGAATTAGAAGATGGTTGGATAAAACCAGATGCTATTGCGCAGCCAGATGCCAAGGAAAAAAACATAATTGGGGTTGAAATTCATAGTGGAAGAAATAGAATTATTCATAGAATGTTTGAGCATTTAGGTTATACCGTAGACAAACTAGACCGTGTATTATATGCTGGTTTAGAAAAGGGAAAGCTCAAAAGAGGAGAGTGGAGAGAACTTACAGACAAGGAAATAAAAGCGTTAAAAAAGATGGTTCACTTGAAATAATAGAGAACATCAAATTCTAAACAAAAAATAAACTAATTTCGCAACGTAATTTTAAGGCAATGAATTTTAATTTGTTATTTATCGGAAATCTTGGTGGTGGCGAATGGCTCATCATATTATTGGCCATTATTCTTTTATTTGGTGGTAAGAAGATTCCAGAATTAATGCGAGGCATTGGACAAGGTGTGCGTGAGTTTAACGATGCCAAGAAAAATGTGAAAGACCAGATAGAAGAGGGCATGAAAGCCAAAGAGCAAGAGAAGAAATAGGCTGGCATAGCACATGTACAAAAACGTATCAAATATTCAGGCTGATTTAAAATCGGGAAGTATTACTTTGCCTAAATTGGTAGGGCAATACCTTTCTGTGATTGAAGAAAAAAAGCACCTTAATGCTTTTCTTGAAGTATTTACAGAGGAAGCAAAGGAAAGAGCTGTTGCCATTCAAGAGCGCTTTATACAAGGAAATGCTGGCCGTTTGGCGGGTATGGTTATAGGCCTTAAGGATAATATTGTTTACAAAGGTCATAAGGTGAGTGCCTCTTCAAAAATTTTAAAAGACTTTGAATCGCTTTATTCTGCTACTGTTGTAGAGCGATTATTAGCCGAGGATGCAATTATTATTGGCAGGCTAAATTGCGACGAATTTGCGATGGGCGCTTCTAACGAAAATTCTGCCTTTGGCCCAGTTAAAAACGCCTTTGATGAAACCAGAGTTTCTGGCGGTTCAAGCGGTGGTGCAGCGGTTTCGGTTCAAGCCGGAATGTGCTTAGCCAGCTTGGGAAGTGATACGGGTGGAAGCATAAGACAGCCTGCCTCTTTTTGCGGATTATATGGGTTTAAACCTACTTATGGATATGTTTCGAGATGGGGTTTAATAGCCTATGCATCTTCTTTTGATATCATTGGACCTATTACACATTCTGTAGATGACATGCAATTACTGTTAGATGTAATTGCAGGTGGAGATGCCCACGATGCTACTTCGGTTCAAGAACCTATTCCAGCCTTTTTGGGTGCCAAAACAACTAAACCTAAGTACAAATTTGCCTATATTAAAGAAACCTTGGAGGCAGATGGCGTTGAGCCAGCAGTTAAAAAGGCGACAGAAGCATATATTCAAAGTTTAAAAGCAGCAGGGCATACAGTTGAAGGCATTAGTTTTGATTTACTTTCAGTATTAATACCTGTTTATTACATTTTAACAACGGCAGAGGCATCTTCTAATTTATCTCGCTTTGCAGGCATGCATTATGGTCATAGAAGTGTTAAGGCTACAGATTTAGAAAGTACTATTAAAAAGTCGCGAACCGAAGGCTTTGGGCCAGAAGTAAAGCGCAGAATCATGTTAGGTACTTTTGTTTTATCTGCAGGATATTATGATGCCTATTACAGCAAAGCGCAAAAAGTAAGAAGGTTGGTTCAAGATAGAACCAAGAAGATTTTTGAAGAATTTGATTTCATTATTTCTCCAACTTCTCCAACCACAGCCTTCAAAATAGGAGAGAAGTCGGACAACCCAATAGCCATGTATTTGGCCGATATTTTTACGGTACACGCCAATATTGCTGGTATACCAGCCGTTAGTATACCAAATGGTATAGATGAAAACGGCATGTCAATTGGCTTACAATTAATGGCGCCACATGGTAAAGATGCAGAGTTATTAGCCTTATGTGCTAGTTTAGCTTAGTGTTTCTGTTTTCGTTCACCTTACCCCTTTCTAGTGTTTAAATCTTAATTACTTTAAGTTTAAGCCATTTTAGTATCTTTATATTGCGAGTTATGGCTAGAGTTTATTTTTTATTACTGCTTACGTTTTTATACACCACGTTATTGGCAAAAGAAGTTGCTGGTGTATCAGACGAAGTTTATCAAAGTAGAATTGCTTCTATGAGCAGTAATATTGAGCTAAGTTGGCATCCATCGGTAAGGCCATTTATTGAAGAGTATTTAAACAATCCAGAGAAATTAAGAGAGTTAATAGGGCGCAGTAAATACTATTTTCCGCTTCTTGAGAAAAGTTTAAAAGCAAAAGGTTTACCTATTGGATTAAAATATTTGGCTGCAACAGCTTCGGAATTAAATCCATCTGCAGTTTCACCAAATGGCGCAAGCGGCCTGTGGCTTATGGCATACCCGGTAAGTAAAATGTACAAATTAAAAGTAAATACTTACATAGATGAAAGAAGAGACCCGGTTAAAGCCAGCTTAGTGGCTGCACAGCATTTCAAGGATTTATACAGTATTTATAAAAGTTGGCCACTTGTAATAGCAAGTTATGGTTGTTCGCCAGTAACCTTAAACAAATGCATTCATATGAGTGGCAATAGTCTTTATTTTTGGGATATTTATCCGCACATGCCTTCATTTTGTAAGGACTTATATCCTAAGGTTGTAGCTACAGCCTATATTCTTAACTTTTACAAAGAGCATGGCATTAGCACTTCTGAACCTAAGTTTGAGCAAGAGTCGGACAGTTTTCAGGTGAATAAATGGCTTTCGTTTCAACAAATTTCGTCGGTTACTGGGGCACCATTAACAGAGCTTAGAGAATTGAACCCGGTATTTAGGAAAGATATTATACCGTTTAATGCAGAAGGTTATGTGGTGAGAATTCCAAGAAGTAAATACAAGAACATAGCGTATTTAAAAGATTCTGTTTATAGGCCAATTAATCAAGCAGAACTGCTGCAAGCCGATCCTATAGCTAAGCTAAAGGATGAAATTATAGATAGTATAACCAATACCAATAAAACCACCCAGCCCAAAGAATTTTCTAAGAAGAAGGTTAACTATACTGTAAAAAAGGGTGAAACTTTAGCCTTAGTTGCAGATTACTTTGATGTGAGTCCGGCCCAGATTAAGTCGTGGAATAAGCTAAAAAGTACAAAATTAAAGTATGGTCAGAAGCTTGTAATATGGGTAGAAGGCAACAAGTTGGGTTATTATAAAAAGATAAACACAATGAGTGCGGCTCAGAAGAAGAAGATAAAGAACAAGGATAAATAGCTTACAAAAGGGCATAAAAAAACCTGCCTCGATAAATCGGGCAGGTTTAAAATAAAACTAAAGATTAATATCTTTTGTTGAATGATCTGCGTTCTCCGCCGCCACCATTTCCAGAATTACGATCAGGTCTTTCCTCACGGGGACGAGCTTCGTTAACTGTAATGTTGCGGTCTTTGAATGCTTGACCATTAAGGGCATTGATGGCGTTATGGCCTGATGTAGTATCAGGCATTTCCACAAAACCAAATCCTTTGCTGCGGCCGGTGAACTTGTCGCTTACGATGTTAGCTGAGCTAACTTCACCGAATTGGAGAAAGAGGCTACGTAAATCATCCTCAGTTGTGCTCCAGTTTAAATTTCCAATATAGATGTTCATTTATAAAAAATAAGAAGCATCAAAGATAGACGTTCAACTTACTTTTCCAAATTTATTTTTATTTTAAAGAATTTATTTTTCGATTTTCATGAACATTTTACCCACTAACACAAAGGAGCGCCCTTCGACCGGCTCAGGGACCACCTTTTGACCTGGCTCATGGACTGCCTCTCGACCGGCTCGAGGTCCGTGTTAATTTGCGCAAAAGGGAGGAAGGGGGAAAAGGGCGCGCAGCGCCCTTTTCCCCCTTCCTATGTCAATATTTTGGGCACCGGACCTCGTAGTCGAGAGGTTTTTCCATAATACACTAAACAATCTCCCTTTTGCGCTTAACATCTCGGCCCTTACCGGCTCGAGAGGCGTTATATGTAGAGTGAAGTTTTCGTTTCCATTAATGCCATTCCCCTCCCAAACAAAAGCGATTTAGCCCGCTGGGTAAAAGCAATGCGTTTGTAACGTTGGTGGGTTTAAATGGCAATGCGTACAAGCTAAGTTTAGCCGAAAGAGATTTTGTAAAATGATTCTTTAGAAGGTGTTTGAAAAATTAGATCCTTAATCTTCCCTATTCTTGGGTATTCCTCCTATTTTATTGACTAACAAAAACTTAATTTGGAATTGCAGAAAAGTTTTATTAATTTTATTATATGAAACCTATCCTATACACCTTATTGGCCCTAGTGCTCTTTAGCAATTGCCGTAAAGATAATCCACGGTGCGAAGAAATGACAACTACTTTCAAATATCTA
>JBIKKC010000186.1:0-4692 GCA_044360615.1 Bacteroidia bacterium
GCAATGCCTTTAAAAATATGGCTTCCAGCTAATAGCGACATGCCTCTTTTAGGGCCCATCTTTACTTATGAATTTACGGCCTATGTATTTAGTTGGGTGGGTATGCTTTTTGATTTAACGATAGGCTATTTTCTTTTCAAAAAAGCCACTCGTTTTTATGCTTGGTTAGTGGTAGTTTTCTTTCATTTACTAACTGGATATTTATTTCAAATTGGTGTTTTCCCTTTGGTAATGATTGTATCCACATTAATCTTTTTTGGAGAAAAGTTTCACCTTAAGGTATTGTCTTGGTTCTCTAAAATTATCCAATTTAAGGTAAATATAATTCGGTTTGAACCAAACTTAACTTCAACAAAATCTATATGGATAACTGCTGCAATTCTTATTTGGATAAGTTTTCATATTACATTCCCATTTAGATATTTGTGCTACCCAGGTAACTTCTTCTGGACAGAACAAGGATATCGTTTTGGATGGAGAGTAATGCTCTTCGAAAAAGCGGGTACTGCAACTTTTTATGTTAAAGACGATACTACTAGCAAAGAAGGTGTAGTAGATAATAGAGACTTTTTAAACCCACATCAAGAGAAACAAATGGCCATGCAACCAGATATGATTCTCCAGTATGCACAGTTCTTAAAAAGACATTATGAGGAGAGAGGGCTTGTGGTTAATAATGTTAGAGCAGAAGTTTATGTAACCCTCAATGGCAGAGCTAGTCAACTGCTGTTTAACCCCAAACAGAATTTGTTAGTACTAAAAGATTCTTGGCAACATAAAGATTGGATCAAACCATTTGAAAAGTAAAATTTCTATAGCACTAGTTCTTGTATTGTGTGTATTTAATTTACAGGCACAAATAGATTCTGCTTTTTCAAAACGAGATACTGCCAAAATGAATTACCTCAAAGAACATACGGTAACGCAAACTAAGGAGGAAACTTCTGGCATTAAAAGATTAGGTAGCATTTATGGCTTTGGTATTTATGAAGCTAAGAAAAATGAAATGATTGTAATTAAAGACTTGCAAGCAAACTTGGCCACCAATAATGCACGACAAGTTTTTGCTAAAGTGCCAGGTATTAACATTTGGGAGAGTGATCAGGCTGGATTGCAGCTAGGCGTTGGCGGAAGGGGACTTAGCCCCAATAGGACCTCTAACTTTAACACCCGGCAAAATGGATACGATATTAGTGCCGATGCACTTGGATATCCAGAAAGTTATTATACCCCACCCATTGAAGCCCTAGAGCAAATTGAAGTGGTGAGGGGCGCTTCTGCATTGCAATATGGAACACAATTTGGTGGCATGCTTAATTTTGTAATGAAAAAGGGAAATGCAGATAAACCTATTGAGGTTTTAACACGGCAAACCCTTGGTTCCTTTGGCTTTTTTGGCTCTTTTAATAGTATTGGTGGCACAATTGCTAAAGGCAAATTAAATTACTATGCCTTCTTTAATCACAAGCAAAGTAACGGTTGGCGCCCCAACTCTGGGTTTACCGTAAATACCTATTATGCATATCTTTCTTATAAAGCAAGTGCAAAGCTTACACTCACCACAGATTATACGCACATGTTGTATTTGGCGCAGCAGGCAGGTGGTTTAACCGATGCGCAATTTGAAAGCGATGCACAACAATCTGTTAGAAGTAGAAATTGGTTTCAAGTTAATTGGAACTTGTTATCTGTTTCTTTAGATTATAAATTTTCAGATGCATGTAAGATAAATTCAAGAACTTTCGGACTCTTATCTCAACGTCAATCTTTAGGGAATTTGAGTCCACCCAATGTAGCCGACCTTGGTTTTAACCGCACATTGATTGAAGGGAAATTTGCCAATTTAGGCAACGAAACCCGACTTTTATTTCACTATAAACTATTTGGGAAAGACCAGTCTTTGTTAACAGGTTCACGCTTTTATTATGGCACAACGCGTTCCATTCAAGGAGATGGAAGCAATGGGAGTGATGCCGATTTTGAGTTCTTAAATCCAAGTCATCCAGAAAATTCTGATTACCTATTTACCAATATCAATGCCTCTTGGTTTGCAGAAAATATATTTAGAATAAATGCCAGATGGAGCGTTACGCCTGGGCTTAGAGCAGAATATATTAACACGGCTTCAACAGGTTACTATAGAATTATAAGCAAAGACTTTGCGGGTAATATTATCGCAGACACCAGTATTTACAACCAACAAAACAACATTCGCTCCTTTATTTTTGGTGGCATTGGATTAAGCTATAAAGCTAATTTATGGTTAGAGGTTTATGCAAATATTACCCAAAATTATAGGGCAGTAAACTTTAATGATTTGCGTATTGCCAACCCAAATATTAAGGTTGATCCAAACATGAAAGATGAGCATGGATTTAGCGGAGATGCTGGTGTCAGAGGCGTTTACAAAGATATTATCAATTACGATGTAAGTGTTTTTCTTTTGTCTTATGAAGATAGAATAGGTCAAATTCTAAAAGCAGATCAGCCACCTTTATTTCAAGATTATAGATATAGAACCAATGTTGCAGATTCTAGAAATAGCGGTATAGAATGTTTTGCAGAATTGGATGCTTGGCGCTTATACAAAGGAAAAGCTACAAAAAACAAGTTATTGTTCTTTACAAACCTTGCTTGGGTAAGGGCTATTTATATTAACTCACAAGATAAATCTATTGAAGGTAACCAAGTAGAAATGGCGGCACCTTTTATGGGAAGAGCTGGCTTAACTTATAAATACTTGGGGTTTGCAGCAACACTTCAAGGCAATTATGTAGCGCAACATTTCACAGATGCAACCAATGCTATAAAGGTTAGTGGAGGAGTAAATGGTGCAATTCCAGCCTATTCTGTGGTAGATATTTCAATAAAATACCAAATAAAATGGTTTAGCCTTGAGGCCAGCTGTAACAATTTAAGTAACCAACTTTATTTCACAAGAAGGGCAGATGCTTATCCTGGCCCAGGCATTATTTCATCCGATGCCAGAAGCTTTTATATTACCTTAGGGTTTAAAATTTAGTCAAGCATTTTTCTATGCATTGCCATAATAAGTGAGCACTTTTGTCCCAGCTATAAGTTTTGGCTTGAACCAATCCTTTTTCAATAAGCGATGCGCTTAAACCATTTTCTTGAACCAAACGCAACATACCATTAGCGATATCTTGTGTGTTAAATGGATCTACATAAAGTGCTGCATTGCCTGCTATTTCTGGTAAACAAGAAGTATTGGCAGCAATAACCGGAACACCTGCAGCCATTGCTTCCACCATCGGAATTCCAAAACCTTCGTAATAGGGGATAAAACTTAAAGCAAATGCTGCGCCTACAACTTTTTCTAAATCTTCTTGTGTCAACCTTCCAGTAAAATGAATCTGATCTTTATACTCACTTTGTTCCCAAACCTCCTTTAACGCATTATCGCCCCAAAACGAACTGCCTGCTAAAACCAAATGAAAATCGGAACTGCTTGCTTCCTTAAATAGATTAAAAGCTTTTATTAATCTTAGAAGATTTTTACGTGGACTCTGAGAACCAACAAAAATAAAATAGGGTTTTCCTTCACTATATTTTTTGCGCGTTAAACTAATATCCTCCTCCTGTAAAATACAATAGCCTTCATTGATGCCATTATAAACCACATCTATTTTATCGAGGTTTATACCATAATTCTGATGTATGTCGCACTTACTATATTCGCTTACAGTAGCAATGCGTTTAGCTGTTTTTGCAAACTTTGGAAAGAAGTAGTTATAATACCAACGATAGGCAGGTTTAAGGTCTTTAGGGTGATGCAAAAAGTTTATATCATGTATTACGGGCAACTGTGGAGTATTGCAACGTGTAACTAAAAAACCATCTAAACTTAGAAACAAATCAGGCTTTAATTGCTTCAGTTTTTGCTTCACTGCAATCTCAAAATAGGCTATATATAAAAGAGGGTGGCGAGCAGGCGGAACTAAAACAAGTGGGGTTACATTTTCTGCAAAAACAAAATCCTCATGGTAGGGTCTATCAAATAAAAAGGTGAATTTAACCTCTGGGTGTAATAGTACTATACGCTTTAAGGTTTGGTAACTAAACCAACCTATCCCATCCAATTTTTGATATAATAATAAGCGGGTATTTACAACTATATGCACTTAACGAAAGTAGCACTTTTCTTTAAAATCATTTTTGCTTTCTATAATTAGATACTTTATTTTTGAATAAAAGCTGCCATAAAATCAATGTTAAACTTCAAAAACCTTGGATTCCTACTTTGCCTCGCATCATTTTTTAGCCTCGGTTGCGAATCTAGCAATACACAAAGAGGGACTGGCCCTACAGCGCCTATTATGGTAGATAACTCCAATTCGTCCTCCCCATGGGCCGGTTCTTATAAAGGTGTAATTCCTTGTGCAGATTGCAGCGGCATAGCTACAGAAGTTACACTATTTGAAGACCAAAGCTATTCTTGGGGCTATAAATATCTTGGTAAAAGCGATGACATAGTTGAGTTTAAAGGTTTTTTTGAATGGGATGCCCAAGGTAAAATAGTTGTTTTTAAAGATGCTAATTCTGGAGATATTTTGAATAGGTTTAAACTAGAAGAGAATAGTTTAAGAATGTTAGATAAAGAAGGCAAAATCATTGAAGGTGATTTGGCTCATAATTATATTCTTTACAAACCAGGTACAGGTATTAAGGGCA
>JBIKKC010000036.1:0-14235 GCA_044360615.1 Bacteroidia bacterium
TCCAGATGTAATAGAAAGTGTGAGTGTAAAGGGGCCTTCAGCCACCATTAAATCGCATCACAATGTGGGTGGCTTACCAGAAAATATGAATTTAAAGGTGGTTGAACCTTTGCGTATGTTATTTAAGGATGAAGTAAGAAATGTTGGTACCGCTTTAGGTATAGACCCAATTATTTTGCAACGACACCCCTTCCCGGGTCCAGGCTTAGCCATTAGAATTTTAGGAGACATTACCAACGAAAAGGTAAGCATTTTGCAAGAAGCAGATCATATTTTCATCTCAGAATTAAAGGAGAAAGGGCATTATGGCAATGTATGGCAAGCTGGAGCCATCTTTTTACCCGTTCAATCTGTGGGTGTAATGGGAGATGAAAGAACCTATGAAAATGCAATTTGCTTAAGAGCTGTAACTTCGGTGGATGGTATGACTGCAGATTTTTGTCATTTACCGCACGACTTTCTAGGGTTTGTTGCCAATAGAATTATTAATGAGGTAAAAGGAATAAACAGAGTGGTTTACGATATTAGCAGCAAACCACCAGCAACGATTGAGTGGGAATAAATTATGAAAATCAAACTACTTATTATTGCACTAACTCTTCAGATTAGTGTTATTGATGCTCAGAAAAAGGTTCAGAATGTTGAACCTACTAGCGATTTTTTTCAAGTTAGTTTGATACTTCCCTTCTGCGCTAAAAGTGTTTTAGACGACCCCAAGCATAAAAATGCTGCCATTAGCCAAGCTTCAAGAGAATATTATGAAGGGCTTACCTTGGCTATAGATGACTTTTCTAAACTTTCAAATAATGTCCAATTGAAAGTATTTGATACCAATATGGATACCGTTGCCTTCAGGAAAATCCTTGAGCGCAAAGAGGTTCAAAACTCAGATTTAATTATTGGGCCCATAATGAAAGAAGGAAATCAAATGATGAAAGGATTTGCTTCAAAATACGGCATTTACCATGTTTCTCCGCTTTTAACCTTAACCAAAAGCAGCATTAACGACCCATACCTGATTTCTGCAAATCCAGATTTAAAATATTATGCAGATTTTATCTTGAACCAAATAAAAGCTTCTGGAGAAAAAACACCCAACATCATAGTAATGGCAGGCAATGAAAGTAATGATCAATTGCTATCTAACCAATTTCTTGCACTAAAAACAAAATACAAAGACTTTACGATTAAGACCATGGAAATTAGTAAATATACAGATTTCCATAAGTATTATAAACCCGGTGTTTCCAATCAAGTGATTATTGCATCAGAAAATGAATTCATGTTTAATAATGCCATTAAATTGTTAACGGATAGCAACCAATACCTCAACATAAGACCTTGGACCACCAGAAAAGCCCTGGAGTTTAAAAATCCAAAAATTCTACTTTGGCAATCAAGCGGCTTAACAATAGTAAGTCCTTATTATGCAGATTACCAAAACCCCACTTTGAAGGTTTTTATAGAAAGATATAGAGAAAAATACTACACAGAACCTAGCGAATTTGCGATTAATGGATATGAACAAGCGCTGTTTTATATTGGTAATCTAATAAGTTTAAATGGTCAATTGGAGAAACTGCCTGAATTAGAAATTCAAAAAGTAATGTGTAACTATTTTAAAATTGCCAAAAAAGAAAATTCTAGTAGCCTTCAAAACAACTACCTAAATAAAATTTATTTTGAGGACTTAAAAATGAAGCGAGCTGATAATTGGTAGAATTTTCCAATTACATAATAGATCTAAACAAAAGGAAAAGCAAACCAGAAACTACCATACAAACTGGCAAAGTTAAGAGCCAAGCCAATGCAATACTTTTAATAGTTTTCGTTTGTAAGTTCTTTATCCCCTTACTAGCAACCATACTACCTGCAATTCCAGAAGATAAAACGTGGGTTGTACTTACAGGCAAGCCTAACCAAGTAGAAAACCCTATAGTTGATGCTGCAACAATTTCTGCACTTGCACCCTGCGCATAGGTTAAGTGTTGCTTCCCTATCTTTTCTCCAATAGTTTTTACTATACGTTTCCAACCAATCATAGTGCCTAAACCTAAACTTATAGAAATCATGAGGATAACCCAGAAAGGGGCGTAATCTGTTATACTTTTTAATTGAGTAAAAGATTTCTTAAGTTTTACCTTATTGGTTGCACTTAAGCTAATATTCTTGCTGGCAAGTAATGTTTTCATAGAACCGCCAAGCATCAGCATATCTTTTCTAATAGTTAGCTTTTCTTGGGTGGTAAAATCCTTAAAAGATTTACCAGCTAACATTAATGAATCAAATTCTTGAAGAAATTGAAGGCTCTTTTTATGCTCAAATTTTTCATCAATGGTAAGTTCCTCAGGATTTATTTTCTTTAACATGGTAATTACCTCTGTGGTAAGTTCCTTGTAATCTGTGCTATTTTTAGAAATATCGATGGTAAAATAAGTAGGCACAATGGCAATTAATATTAACATTACCAGGCCAACACCTTTTTGCCCATCATTAGAGCCATGAGAAAAACTAACTCCCGTACAGGTTAGCAATAAGATAAGTCTGATCCAAAAGGGAGGTGGTGCATTACTTGCAGGTTCTCTAAAAATTAAACGGTTTTTAACTACTTGTCGCATGATATACATCAACAAAATAGCAAAACTAAACCCTATCACAGGCGATAAAAATAGAGACAATCCAATGTCGGAAGCCTTACCCCAATTAACATAGGAATGAGAATTATCAATCGCAATTAATGAGTAAGCCAAACCTACACCAATCATAGAACCAATTAAGGTGTGGGAACTTGAGCAAGGAATACCGAAATACCAAGTACCTAAATTCCAAAGAATAGCAGTTAATAAAAGCGCTAATATGAGCGCTACATTATGGTAAATGTCGGTATCCAAAAGCAGCTCTGGAGGTAAAAGTGTGGTAATTCCCATGGCTACGGCAATACCTCCCGCAAAAACACCTATAGCATTCCAAATAGCACTCCAAATTACTGCTACCCATGGCTTGAGCGAATTTGTATAAATTACAGTTGCCACAGCGTTGGCAGTATCGTGAAAGCCATTAATAAATTCGAAAGCTGCCGCTGCCAACAAACATAAAATTAACAACAGACTAAGAGAAAGTTCTAAATCGAATAATTGCATTGCAACAAAAGTAATTTTTAAGAATCGTTATCAATATTATGTAATTGTTAAACAAAAGTTAACTCCTATTTTACCTTTTATCAAAATATTTCAGCATAACTCTTTCAAGTTAGGTAGATTGCGAGCGAAATTTTAGAAAAATGAAGAAAATTATTTACATGCTAAGTGCCTTTTTACTTTTGGCTTCGAGTCAATTAAAGGCAGATGAAGGAATGTGGTTACCCTTATTGCTCAAAAAATACAACTATGAGCAAATGAAAGCCAAAGGCTTAAAACTTACACCAGAACAATTGTATGATGTAAACAACAGCTCCCTTAAAGATGCTATTGTTTGGTTTAATGGAGGCTGTACTGGCGAAATTATTTCCTCACAAGGATTGGTTTTAACTAACCACCATTGCGGATATGATGCCATAGCATCCAACTCTACGCCTGGTAACAATATCTTAGATGATGGATTCTGGGCAAAAAATAACGGGGAAGAAAAGCCAATCCCGGGTATGTGGGTATCAATTGTGGTTAAAATGGAAGACATGACCGACCGTGTGCAGTCAGAATTAACTGGTATTGCAGAGAAAGATCGCCCAGCAGAATTGCAAAAAATCTTTAAACGCATTACCGATGAAGCTAAGAAAGGGACCAGTTATGATGCGCAAATGCGCGAAATGTTTAAAGGAAACGCTTATTACCTTTTCGTATTTCAAAGATTTAATGATATCCGCTTAGTGGGCACACCACCGCAAAGTGTAGGTAAGTTTGGAGGGGATGCAGACAATTGGATGTGGCCAAGACATACTGGAGATTTCTCTATGTTTCGTATTTATGTAAACAAGAATAATGAAGCAGCTTCTTATGCTGTAGATAATGTTCCTTACAAACCAAAGCACCATTTACCAATTAATGTTAAAGGAGTAAAAGAGGGTGATTATGCAATGATTTATGGGTTTCCAGGAAGAACAAATCGTTATGAATTCTCTCAAGGCATTGAATTGGCTGTAGAAAAAGTAAATCCAACCATTGTAAATTTAAGAGATATTCGCTTAAAGGCATGGAAAGAAGTAATGGATAAAAGTGAAGGTGACCGTTTAAAATTATCTGCTGATTATGCTTCTATTGCAAATTATTGGAAATACTTTATTGGTCAAACCGAGCAATTGAAAAGATTGAAAGTTTACGACCAAAAGAAGGCTATGGAAGCCTATTTTAACAACTTTGCCCAAGGTAAACCAGAATACCAAAACTTATTGGCTAATGTAGAAAAAGCATATGTTGCCTATCGCCCAATTGCCTTGCAAAGAACCTATTTAAGTGAGGGCATTTTAGGTGTTTCTATGAATAGTTTTGCTTCAGGTTTAATTCCTTACGAAACAGCAGCAAAAGACAATAAAGACACGGCTCAAGCTAGAAAAGCAATTGCTGCTGCAAAATCTAGGGTTGAAGATTTTTACAGTGCTTTCTTTCCTACAGCAGATGAGAAAATCTTAGCTCAAATCCTTGAGATGTATTACAACAATATTCCTGTAGAACAACATGCGCCAATTATGGCAAGCATTTTAAAATCTAAAGGTAAAACAAATACAGAAAAATTCAGAGCTTATGCTGCTATGGTTTATGCAAAGAGCTTTTTTGTTTCTAAAGAAAAGTTTGAAGCTTTCGCAGCCAATCCATCATATAAGAAATTAATGGCCGACCCATGTTATGCTATGGTAAGCAGCTTTTACAACCATTATATTAATAATTACAAGTCGAAAGTTGATGAATTTAACGCGGCTATGGGTCCAGAAGGTAGAGCTTACATTAAGGGATTAATGGAAATGAACCCTGGAAAAACTTTTTATCCAGATGCAAATTCTTCTTTACGTTTAACTTATGGTTCGGTTCAAGCCTACGAACCTAAAGATGCGGTGAAGTTTACGTATATGACCACTTTAGATGGGGTAATGGAAAAATACAATCCAAAAGATTTTGAGTTTCAGGTGCCACAAAAACTAATTGACTTATACAATGCCAAAGACTTTGGTGCTTATGCAAGGGAAGATGGCAAATTGCCAGTAGCCTTTATCACCAACAACGATATCACTGGTGGAAATAGTGGTTCGCCTGTTATAGATGGAGAAGGACGCTTAATTGGTTTGGCCTTCGACGGTAATTGGGAAGCCATGAGCGGAGATATAGTATTCGATGAAAAATACAAGCGTACCATCAATGTAGATGCGCGTTATGTGTTGTTCTTAATTGATAAATTAGGTGGAGCACCACATATTGTAAACGAAATGACCTTAGTAAAATAAGTCATTAACTTTTGCATAAAAAAGCCCGAAAGCCAATGCTATCGGGCTTTTTTTATGAATGAAAATATTAAAAATTCAACTGAACTTGAATTCGTAACAAATTGCCTCTTTGGTAATTATTTTGTCTTGCAAAATCCTCATAACGTCTGCCAGCCATGGTATACACAGTTACAATTTCAAACTGCTTAACAGGCTGCCATTCAACTCCAACTTCTGCCTCCCTAACCTCGTATGAACGTGCATCTCTTTCATGTTTTTTGCCGCCATCATAGTATTGTAATCTTGTAAATGGAAAGAAAATTTGTTTACCAACTTTAAGCAAATAATTGAATGTAATATAGCCCCCATGCAAGTTTTGAACTTCAATAGAATCAGAATTCTTATTAAACCTAGGGCCTTTTCCTAATGTATATTCTGTTAATATTCCAAATGGTTTAGGATATAAAACAAAAGTGCCCGCCACACGCTGATCTTTATAATTTAGATTTGAATTAACCTTTACTCCAGAAGATAAATTAGATTTAGTTAAAACAAAATTTCCTGTGTAGGCTTGAACACCCATTTCTACTATTTGGTTCTTAGCTTTAAAAGGATAAGAAAATCTTGCTACATAGTGTAATTCATTATTTAATTCTGGGTTATTTGCCGTTTGACCGTTATAGGCTCCAAAAGCAAAAACGCCATAATCCCCGCTGCCTTTAAGTCCAGAACTTACTAATTCTGAGAGTAGTTTTCTCTTTTCTTTTGGCGCCCAATAAAAGAATGCTCCAATATCCCTCTCATTGGAAACTGCACTATTTAAAGCATCATTTCGATCTAATGGCAATCTATTCTGACTTGATTGCATATTTTCAAAGCCATAAGGTATTTTACTTTGCCCAATTCTGAACCTAAACTCATTATCTTTATCTATACCTGCATCAACATAAGCATCTCTAATTTGAGCAAAATGTAATCTATCTGCGCTCGGACTACTTGCAAAATCTGGCTGAACATAAAAATAAACCTGTTTGCTGATTTGTCCAAAGAAAATTATTCGCATTCGCCTCATAAAAAAACCGCCATCTTTTCCCCAAGATCTATCGCACTGTTCACAACCTAAATTTTCATTTGTTTCTAAAAGTCGATTGTATCTAAATTGGGCATACCCCCTTATTGCAAAAGTTTCATACCACATGGGTGTTTTTTCTTTTTTTACAATTTCAAGTTCAGGTCCAGGTTTAATCGAATCAATTTGTCCAAATAAAGGTTGAACCAAAGAATAAAGAAATAGAAAAAAGGTCAACTTTTTGAAGTTTGGTAAACAAATTTCCCATTTTTTAAAATTTAAGATTAAAATCATATATTAAATGTATTTATTTCTTAATCAATTTATTACGATTAACTTTTGTTATTCTATTGTTAAGAAATTGCTGCAACAATATTAAGTTATTGTTAACTCAATGTTAAGTCTCTCAACTTAACTTAAGTTTGCCCTGAAAAAAAAATAAAATCATGAGTCTTAATTCAATTATCCAGTTATTTACACCAAAAGATAGGGTGTTTTACAGCCTTTTTGAAGAAATTGCAGTTAATGTGGCTGACATGGGAAAATTAATGAAGTCGGTAACCATTGAAACCGACTATGATAAAAGGCAGATAATAATTAACCAATTAGAAGATTACGAGCACAAAAACGACGAATTAACGCACCGAGTTTTTACAGAATTAGGCAAAAATTTTATTACCCCATTTGATAGAGAAGATATACATTATTTAGCAACCGCTTTAGACGACATTTGTGATTATATTTATGCCTCAGCAAAAAAAATCAATTTTTACAAGGTTGATCCAAATGAAAGTGGAATTCAAAAAATGGCAGATATTATTGCTTTAGGAGCAGAATCTATTAAAACAGCTGTTTTTGAGTTACGCAATATGAAAAACATGCGCAACATTACAGATGCAATTGTTAAGGTAAACAGTATTGAAAACCAAGCTGATGATTTATTTGACTTATGCATAGAGCGTTTATTTGAACAAGAAAACGACATGAAAATGTTAATTAAACGTCGTGAAATTTATCAGGTACTAGAAATAGTAACAGATAAGTTTGAGGATGCCGCAAACGTGATTGAATCAATTGTTGTAAAATACGCCTAATCAACACTCATGACATTTCTTGTTGTTATTATTATTCTGGCATTAATCTTTGATTACATCAATGGATTTCATGATGCCGCCAATTCGATTGCTACTGTTGTTTCTACAAAGGTATTAACTCCGTTTCAAGCGGTGGTATGGGCAGCCATGTTTAATTTTGTGGCCTTCTTTATTTTTAAAGACCATGCTGTTGCAAATACCATTGGTAAAACGGTTCATAAAGAATTTATAACTTTAGAGGTAATTTTTGCAGGCCTTATCGCCGCAATTATTTGGAATTTATTAACCTGGTGGTATGGCATTCCTTCTAGTTCTTCTCACACTTTAATTGGTGGTTTTGCAGGTGCAGCCATCGCCCATGCTTGGATGATTAAAGGAGCAATTGGCATCCCATCTATTGTAGAAATGGATAAAATATCTAAAACTATTTTGTTTATCTTCTTGGCACCAGTTATTGGAATGACCATATCCATGTTCATTACTCTAGTTACCATCATGCAAAATTTATGGTATAGGATAGCCATAATTACTTTGGCTTCTGTGGGTACATTTCTTTTGTTTGATGTATTAGAACAAAGCAAGCTTTCTGAAAATTTAGAAAAATTTTATTCCATAGATAAGCTAAAAATAGAAGTTGTTTCGCACCCAGAAAGCCAAGTAAAACTCGATAGCGCATTACAACTTGTAAGTAATGCAAAGCCATATTTAAGTGAATATAATAGTTTAGGTGCAGCAGGTTTGGCTCAGAAAATTGCAAACGAAACAAACCCAAATACAGATGTAAAAAAATTATCCTCAAGTTTAGGTAAGGCAGATAATTCTGCCATTGCATGGGGCATAATGGGGGTTTCTTTGCTTTTTATATTAACGTATATCTACGTTGAAAAAATTAAAACACCAACAGCATTTAAAGTAGCAAACATGTTTAAAAAGCTACAATTACTTTCCTCGGCAGCCTTTAGTGTTGGCCACGGAGGAAACGATGCACAAAAAGTAATGGGGATTATTGCTGCAGCCATGGTAGCTAATGGTGATATCACAGATATTAAACAAATGCCAGATTGGGTTCCATTGGCTTGTTATGCTGCAATTGGCCTAGGCACTTTAAGCGGAGGTTGGAAAATTATTAAAACCATGGGCTCTAAAATTACCAAGGTAACTCCATTGGAAGGCGTTAGTGCAGAATCTGCAGGCGCACTTACTTTATTTATGACCGAACAAATGGGAATACCTGTAAGTACTACACATACGATAACGGGTTCTATTATTGGCGTAGGAGTAACCAAACGCATTTCGGCAGTAAGATGGGGCGTTACCGTTAGCTTGCTCTGGGCTTGGGTGTTAACCATACCCGTGAGTGCCATACTCGCTGGATTAACTTACATGTTCATTAGACTTTTCTAATTCTAAGGCATATTCAAGAACCATATCAATACTCGTTTGAGAAGGTTCTGTTTCAATTGCTGCTATCATAGCAACAGCAGCGCTCATTTCGGAGAGTTTCTCTCTTAAATAAGGCTGCTGTTGTAAGGCATTTTCAATTTCAATTACCTCTTTATTGGTTAATTCTTTGTAGAGGTAAAGTAATAAATCGTTTTCAGTGTATATTTTTGTCATAAGCGTTCCGCTAATTGTTTGATGAATTAACGGCGCTTAGATTTAAAATATTTTAATCGAACCTAAAAATCCTAGATTTATTCCTCAAAAGACAAGTTAGTTGGCTGATCCTGAGGAGCATTTTCTTTCTTATAAGGAATTGTAGGTTTTACAGATTTATCCACTACTTCAAAAGTTAAGTTATCGAACCATAATTGGCCTCCGCCACTTAATAAAGCGCCATAGGCAATATTGGTTGCATTTTTAGGAACATCTACAACGATTTCGCAAGGAACCCAATCAGTATTTCCTTTTATTTTGCGGTTTGCCATGTTATCAAAAACAAATGGATCGCCAGGATTTTCGCTATCAATTCTTAACCAAAATCCACCCCATCCGTTTACTTCTGAAGTTTTTATAAAGCCAGACATGCGCAAGCGTTTGCCAGCATAAATTCCAGGTTTTAAGTTTTGAACCAAAGTTCCAAAACCTTTTACTCTTTCAGACTCAGACTTAATCGTGGCTGCGTTAGTTCCATCGATACCTGCTCCTTTTTCTATCCCAATTTCATACTTGTCGGGATTACTACCGGCCTTGTACCAACCTTTAGGTACATCGAAGGCGTACAGTGCTACCAGAACTACCAGTAACAGTGCTTTTGCTGCATTTGATTTCATAACATTATATTGATTAAGGGTTAAAAAATAGGTTGATTAAAAGGTTCAAATTTGAACCCCTTTTTCAACCATTAATTTTCTCAAATTGTTGAGGGCATAGCGCATTCTGCCTAAAGCAGTGTTAATGCTTACCCCTGTTTTGTCTGCAATCTCTTTAAAGCTTAAATCGCCCCAGTGGCGAAGTATTAAGACTTCACGTTGCTCTTCTGGCAAATACTTAATTAAGTCTTTGATTTGCCTTTCGGTTTGAGATTGCATGAGCTTGTCTTCCCTACTTTCTTCGGCAATTACAATATAATTAAATATATCATTGCCTTCACTATCAGTAATGGTAACATCGCGTTTCATTTTACGCACATAATCTATGGTTAGATTTCTGGCCACACGAACTGCCCAGCCACCAAACTTACCTTCTTCATTATAATTACCAGAACGAAGGGTATGAATAATTTTAATAAAAGCCTCTTGAAAAATATCTTCGGCAAGAGGGCGGTTACGCACAATTAAATAAATGGCAGAGAAAATACTGCGCTTGTGGCGACGTATTAATTCTTCGAGTGCTTGTTGAGTGCCTGCTTGGTATAATTTCACCAACTCATGGTCACTAGATTTTTGCATAGACATGGCTTTAAAAATTTAAAGGTTAAACCAAGATGAAAACTAGTGTAGAGTTATTTTTCTATAAGCGGTGTTTTTTGCTTTTGGTGAATTACTGATTGATTTCTAAAAACGAATTTAAACAAGTTTTTGATAAAAACAAGCGTTAGCTAAAATTTATTTTTTTCCTAGATAAAATTTTAGTCCAACATACCATTGCATTATATGTATTGGAATAATTTCATCAGTATTGGTAATTGCTATTACATTTCCCGCGCCATCACTAAAGCTAACCTTACCATAGTTTGGCTTAGCATACAACATATCAACTCCAGAACTTAGGGTTAAACTTGGACTTAGATAAATATTAAAACCAGCCCCTAAGGAGGCAGCAGCAGCATTTGTTTTAGCAGGGTTTCTAATCAACACTAGCAATGAATCATAATATTGTATAGAGCTTATGGCATTAAAGGTACCAAACCCAATTCCAGCTTTTGCATATAAGTCGTAACCAGATTTAAACAAGTTTACCTTAGCCCCTGCCATAGCAACCCCTTGGCGCCACGGGGCTGTAGCATCATATCCTTGAATTTGCTTGTTATTAGCCATTAAGTACTTTTCTAGAGGTTCTTCATCAATTTTATTTTGGTTATACATTACTTGAACATAAGGGCTAATTAACCTTGCCTTTCTTAAATCTTCGAGTAAAACAGAAAAATGATATCCAGTTTTAGCAAAGCCTGCTTCTTTTTTAGTGATATCATTGCTGGCAAACAAACCATAGGGTACACTAGGGCCACTATAAAATGTTATAGATTGTGCTTTAAGAGAAGAATTAAACAAAATAAACAGAATCGTAATAACTAAAAAACTTCTTTTACTAATAGATGGTTTAAATTGCGAGTCGATTCTTTTTGGATTCATATATACATGCAAGATAATAAAATATTTATTAAAGGCGCCAGAATGCACAATCTAAAAAATATAGATGTGAGTTTTGAACGCAATACGTTAAATGTAGTTACGGGCGTTTCGGGTTCTGGTAAAAGTAGCTTGGTATTTGATACGCTCTTTGCGGAGGGTCAGCGACGTTACGTGGAAAGCCTATCTGCCTACGCCAGACAATTTTTGGGGAAAATGAACAAGCCCGATGTAGATTATATACATGGCATCTCCCCTTCTATTGCCATTGAACAAAAAGTTAATACAAAAAATCCGAGAAGTACGGTTGCTACTAGTACAGAAATTTATGATTACCTTAAGCTGTTGTTTGCAAGAACAGGGATAACCTTCTCGCCCGTTAGTGGTGAAGAAGTTAAAAGAAATACTGTTGAAGATATAAGTAATCACATTCTATCTTACGAGGCAGGAACTAAAATGTATATTTTAATTCCGCTTAAAAGTGAAGGTGAAGCGTTAAAGAAAGAACTTGAACTCCATCTGCAAAATGGTTTTAATAGAGTTTGGTTCAACGATGAAATGAGTGAAATTGAAAGTTTTATTACAACTCTTAATCCTAAAACTAAACTAAAAAGTAAAGTTTATTTACTGGTAGATAGATTTGCTGTTATTACAAATGATGAAGACTTTTTAAACCGAATCAACGACTCGGTTCAAACCGCTTTCTTTGAAGGACATGGAGAACTAGAGCTCTTGGTGCATGGCGCTAAAACAACCACAAACTACAACAATAGATTTGAAGCAGATGGAATTGTTTTTGAAGAACCAACTGTAAACTTTTTTAGCTTTAATAACCCTTATGGAGCTTGTAAGACTTGTGAAGGTTTTGGAAGTGTAATTGGGATAGACGAAGATTTAGTTGTGCCAGATAAAGGCTTAAGTGTATTTGAAGATGCCATTGTTCCATGGAAAGGTGAAAAAATGCAAGAGTGGAAAAAACACTTCTTAACCTTGAGTCGTAAAAATGACTTCCCAATTCACAAGCCCTATTTTGAGTTAAGCCCTAAACATAAAGATTTCTTATGGCAGGGAGGCAGCGGATGGGAAGGTATTGATGGCTTCTTTAAAGAATTAGAGAAGCAAACCTATAAAATTCAATATAGGGTTATGTTGGCAAGGTATAGAGGTAAAACTGGTTGTCCGGATTGTAGAGGAACTCGGTTAAGAAAAGATACCAATTATGTTAAGCTAACTCCTCAAAAGTTTACCCCAGCAATGGCAAATACAGAGGAAGACCAACGCATCACCCTTTCTCAATTGTTGTTGATGAGTATAGATGAGAGCTTAAATTATCTGCAAAATCTAGCCTTAAGACCACACCATGAAATTATAGCCAAGCGGATAAAATCAGAGATCATAGCGCGCTTAACTTTTCTACAAAAAGTAGGGTTAGGCTATTTGTCTTTGAACCGATTATCCAACACTTTAAGCGGAGGCGAATCGCAACGCATAAACCTTGCAACATCATTAGGTTCAAGCCTTGTTGGCTCTTTATATATTTTAGATGAACCCAGTATTGGCTTGCATAGCAGAGATACCGAAAAACTGATTGAAGTATTAAAATCGTTGAGAGATTTAGGCAATACGGTGGTGGTGGTAGAACACGACCAAGACATTATGGAGCAAGCCGATCATCTTGTAGATATGGGCCCTTTGGCAGGGATACATGGAGGTGAAATAGTAGCAGAAGGATCTTTAAAACAGGTTGTAAAAGAAGGAAAAAGCCTCACTGCAAAATACCTAAATGGGCAAGAAGAAATTGCTATTCCAAGTAAAAGAAGGAAATGGAACCATTGCATAGAGATAAAAGGAGCTAAACAAAATAATTTAAAAAACATATCGGTTAAATTTCCTTTAAACACCTTAACAGTTGTTACAGGTGTAAGTGGTAGCGGTAAAACAACCCTTATTAAAAGCATCCTCTACCCTGCCATACAAAAACATTTAGGCAATTATAGTGGCGAAAAAACAGGCATTTTCGACCAAATTAGTGGCGATTTAAAACAAGTAAGCTTGGTAGAATTTGTAGATCAAAATCCTATTGGAAAATCTAGCAGATCTAACCCTGTTACCTACATAAAAGCCTATGATAGCATTAGAGATTTATATGCTTCGCAGGCTATATCGAAAGCAAGAGCTTATAAGCCACAACATTTTAGCTTTAATGTAGAAGGCGGGCGTTGCGAAACTTGCCTAGGAGAAGGCGAAATTACCATTGAAATGCAATTTATGGCCGATGTGCATTTACCTTGCGAGGAATGCGGTGGAACAAGGTTTAAAGAAGAAATTAGAGATGTACAATACAATGGAAAAAGCATAAGTGATGTACTTAAGATGAGCATTGATGAATCTATTGAGTTCTTTAAAAATGAAAAGACCTTAGCCAATAAATTAAAGCCCTTACAAGATGTTGGCTTGGGATATATTCAATTGGGGCAAAGCTCTAATACTTTAAGTGGTGGAGAAGCACAGCGCGTAAAGTTAGCCTCTTTCTTAGGAAAGGGAAAACAAGCAAACCCGGTGTTTTTTATTTTTGATGAACCTACAACAGGTTTACATTTTCATGATATAAAAAAATTACTAAACTCTTTTAGTGCTTTATTAGACCAAGGCCATAGCATTTTGGTAATTGAACATAATATGGAAGTAATTAAATGCGCAGATTGGTTAATTGATTTGGGTCCGGAAGCCGGAAGCAATGGAGGTAATTTAGTATTTGAAGGTACTCCAGAAGATATGGTTGCACATAATAAAGGATATACTGCCAAGTATTTAAAAGCTAAAATGCCTTAAGTTTATACACATTTGATGTGCATAGTTATAGTTTTTTTT
>JBIKKC010000187.1:0-4643 GCA_044360615.1 Bacteroidia bacterium
TAATGTAGAAACCGGACAAAAAACTGGTTTCTTTTTGGATCAACGCGAAAATAGAAAATTGGTTGGGGCTTGGTCTAAAGGTAAAAATGTACTCAATACTTTTAGTTACTCGGGTGGCTTTAGTTTATATGCTTTAGCTGCTGGAGCAAGTTTGGTTCACTCGGTAGATTCTTCTAAAGATGCCATTGGGCTTTGTGAAGATAATGTGGCATTAGGAAACTGGGAAGGCAAACATGAATCTTTTATAGAGGATTGTTTCGATTTCTTGAAAAAGGCGCCTACAGATTTTTACGATATTATTATTTTAGATCCACCGGCCTTTGCCAAAAATGCCCGCTCTGTAGACAATGCAGCACGTGGGTACAAAAACTTAAATATACTTGGGTTAGATAGGGTAAAGAAAGGCGGACTCGTTTTTACCTATAGCTGTAGCCAGCATATTGATAAAGATTTGTTTAGGAAAATAGTGTTTTCTGCCGCCGCCGAAACCCGCAGAAATGTGAGAATCCTGCGTCAGTTAAGCCAACCCGACGACCATCCCATCAATATTTACCACCCAGAAGGCGAGTACCTAAAAGGCTTAATGCTTTATGTCGATTAGGGAATCCTTGTTCAAAATGGGAGTATTTATATCGTTTGGGTAATTTTAACTAATTAAAAATCAATTCATTATACTGTTGGTATGGTAAGTGCTATATTGATGGCACATGAAAATTGTGATGAAATTTCTTTGGACTTTGGTTTTGGTACCTCTCTTTTTTTTTATAAAAGGAGATTTATCTATCAAGAGTTTTGTAGAGATAAACCAATTGAAAGCGCCCTTGCATGAGGCTAAAAGAGCCTTTAGCAATGTTGTTGAGCCAGAAAAAACCATCAATATTATTGTTCCGGTTAAGCCGGTTTCTACCAGCAAAAACTTTAATGCGCATGGCATGAAGGTTAAATTATATGATGCGGATTATAATTTACTTGCCACTTCACAAGTATTAAATGGACAGGTTGTGTTTACCATTAGAGATTCTTACTCCTTGGTTACAAATATGCACGCAGTGGCAATAGAAACTGCAGATGAGGTACTTATTGCTAATCCTAAACAAATTGAGGTGAGCCTCGAAATTGTTGAAGCCCACCTCAATGATAAATAAAGCGTAACCAGAATTATTTAGTTAGTAACCAAATATTTCTTCTAAGCTTACTTCTTGAACCGACCCAAATTTCTCTAGATCTTTTGTATTTAACTTTTCTTTTGAACCCATAATGCAATAGGTAAAAGCTTGATTTTTATAATTGTTTTGGTGAAAGGTATTGATAGCATTAAAATCTAACTTAGGAAGTTCCTCATACAAACCTTTGCGTAAATCATAATTGATGCCCACTTTTTTAGCGGCTTCTAACATCCAAATTTTATCCATGTCATTTATACGCTGCGTTTCTAAGCCATTTAAAAGTGAGGCTCTAGCAGCTTCAAAATTATTTTCTGCTTTAGGTAAGTTGTTTAATAACTCATTCATTGCAGGAACTGCTTCATTAAATTTATCTGCTTGCGTGCCAACATAGGCTATAATATAATAAGGGTCTTGTACCTTGCTAGGAATTGCATACCTAGAATACGTAGAGTAGGCCAAAGCCTTAGACTCGCGAATGGTTTGGAACACAATAGACGACATACCACCTCCAAAATATTCATTAAATAATTTTACAACAGGATCCTTTTTGGCATCAAAACCATCTGCAGAGCGGCGTAACCACAAGATTTCGGCTTGAACCATTTTGTAGTCAACAAATAACACCTTGTTCTCTGTGGTTTGACTTCTGGTAAAAGTTACTGGAGTTGGGTAGGCTTTTGGTGTTTTTGCTAGTTTATGTAAGCCTTTCATTTCTTTGGTAAACTGGTCTATGCTTAGCGGGCCATAGTACATTATCTTATGCTGATAGCTGGTTAGTTCATTTAAATACTTAACCAACTCTTCTGCTTTAAGTGCCTTTAACTCGTCTGTTTTAAGCATGTATTTGTAAGGATTATTGCTTCCATACATGGCATAACTTTGTAAGGCGGCATTAAAGATTAATCCTTTATTTTTCTTAGCATCTACTCTAGATTTTAAAGTTCTTTCTACCAATGTTTGCAAGGCCGTTTGGTCGGGTTTTGCGTTTTTTAACAAGTGCTCAAACAAGGTAACTGCTGCTTTAAAATTTTGCGATAAACCACTTAATGAAACATACACTTGCTCGTTGCCAGCATTCACACTAAAATCGCAAGCCAGCTTAAAAAACTCTTTGCTTATTTGCTCTGCAGTATATTTATCGGTACCTAAAAACGGTAACAAATTTATAGCCATAGGCAATTTTAAATCGTGAAACTTGCCCATGTCTAATACATAATTAAGTTGAAACAATTCATTATCTGTATTGGGTACTTGCATGATCTGAGCAAAGCCTAATTGCCCATAATTAATGTCTTTTTCAAAGTTTACAAATACAGGCTCTATTTTAGGTGAAGGTGTTTCAAGCATTTGCTTCACAAAAGGCGAAACGTCGTCTCTGTTTACAGCTACAGGCGTTATTTGGGGCTTCTCAATCTTCTGAATACTCTTGTCTTCGCCACTACGCTTGTAAATAATTACATAATCATTGGTATAATATGTATTGGCAAAGGCCACCAATTCGGCTTTGGTAATTTTATCTAATTCATCCAAATCTGCTGCGGCATCTGCCCAGTTTCTACCGGTAATAAAGGCGTCTAATAAAACTCCTGCGCGACCCGCATTGCTTTCTCTTTCCTTAATTTTAATTACTTTAAGATTTGCGATAATGGCTTTTAAAGAGGCTTCATCAAACTCGCCTTTTTTTACTTTCTCTACTTGTGCCATCAATAAATCTTTAACTTGTTCTAGGGTTTGACCTTGTTTTGGTTTGCCCATAAAAAAGGCAATACTATAGTCTTTGTTTGCCCAATAGCTAGAACCTGCGCTCAATACTGCTTGTTGCTGGGTTAGGTTCAAATCTATAAAACCTGCTTTAGAATTAGACAAAAGCATATCTACCAACATTAGCATTCTGGCCTCTTGCGTAGCAGCACCTGGCATGCGAAAACCAATCATTAAATTTTCTGCATCTGGTCCATAAACGTTTACCACTTCTGGTTCTGTACGATTGATTTCTGGTTTAAAACTAAACTCTGGTACTGGCTTGGTCTGCATGTAAGAAAAGTTTTGGTCAATAACTTCTATGGCTTTATCTGCGTCAAAGTCGCCCACCAATACCAAAGCCATATTATTAGGCACATAATAGGTATTGTAGTAGTTTCTTATTTTAACCAATGATGGATTTTTAAGATGCTCTACCGTTCCAATGGTGGTTTGGGTACCGTAAGTATGATTTTTAAATAAAGTTGTCATCATGGCCTCAAAAACCTTTCTACCATCATTGTCTAAAGAGATATTCTTTTCCTCGTACACTGCTTCTAATTCTGTATGAAACAAGCGTAAGATAGGATTGCGAAAGCGCTCTGCTTCTATGCTAATCCACTTGTTTAAGTTGTTCTGCGGAATATCATTTACATACACCGTTTGCTCCAAAGAGGTAAAGGCATTGGTTCCTTGAGCGCCTATACCTTGCATTAATTTGTCGTACTCATTGGCAATAGCAAACTGACTAGCAACACCACTTACAGAATCAATAGCGCGGTAAATTTGTTTACGCTTGTTTTCATCGGTGGTTTTGTTGTATTGTTCGTAAAGGGCATCAATTTTATCGAGTTGTACTTTTTCTTTTGCCCAATCTTTGGTGCCATATTTATCGGTACCTTTAAATAACATGTGTTCCAAGTAATGGGCTAAACCTGTATTGTCTGCTGGGTCGTTTTTGCTACCTGCTTTTGTAGCAATATAGGTTTGAATGCGCGGTTCCTTGTGGTTTTCGGCAAGTATTACTGTTAAGCCATTTTTTAACACATAGGTGCGTGCTTTTAATGGGTCGTTACTTACCTGCGTGTAAGTGTATTTGCCATCTACCGATGTTTTGGTTTCGGTAACAAAGGTTTTGTTTTGGCCTTGCGTTTGCAAGTTTATGCAAAGCAGCAGCGCAGCGAATAAAAATTTCTTCATGTAAAATAGAATATTAATGACGCAAAATAGTAAAATTATTTCTCTAGCTTAAGCATTCTTGGTTTGCCTTGGGCGTCTTTCTTTAAGCGGTATTTTAATTGGGTTTGCGGTAGCCAATTTTCTAAGGCTTGGGTATAAAACTCACTCAATTCAAAATATAGGGTATGGGTTTGGTTCGAACCTAAAAAAGCTTGAGTTATGCTTTTATAAAAAAGTAGGGGGTCTATATCTCTTACAAAGAGCGCCAAATGGGGTTCAAAATCCAATACATTTTTGTGCATACTTACTTTTTCTTCTTCTGCTATATACGGAGGATTGCTTACCCAAACCTTTGCATTTAGTTCTTGCACCTTTAGCAACGTTTCTTTTTCTAGTATTGAACCTAAGATAAACTCAATTTTACAAGCATTTTGTTTGGCATTGTATTTCGCTACTTCAAGTGCCTCAGGAGATACATCTAGTGCAAAAACTGTTGCTTGTTTAAGTGCATTTTTTATAGAAACGGCAATACATCCACTGCCTGTGCCTATGTCTAAA
>JBIKKC010000188.1:0-4609 GCA_044360615.1 Bacteroidia bacterium
AGAACAAGAACTTTACGAACACTTTAGAATAGAGGTAGATAAGGGTCAGGGTTTATTGCGTATAGACAAATACTTAATGAACCGCTTGGAGAATGCGAGTAGAACAAAAATACAAGCCGCTGCCGATGTTGGTTCTATATTGGTAAATGAGAAACCTGTAAAATCTAGTTATAAGGTTAAGCCCTTAGATGTAATCTCCATAGTATTACCAACACCTCCGCGTGATACAGAAATTGTTGCAGAAGACATTCCTCTGAATATAACTTATGAGGATGCAGATGTGCTTATTGTAAATAAGAAACCAGGAATGGTAGTACATCCAGGTTATAACAATACCAGTGGCACTTTGGTGAATGCCTTAGCTTGGCATTTAAAGGGCTTGGCTTTTGCCGAAGAAAATAATGTGCGCCCAGGCCTTGTGCACCGTATAGATAAGAACACCTCAGGTCTTTTGGTAATTGCAAAAAGCGAATTTGCCATGACCCACCTCGCCAAGCAGTTTTTTGATCATAGTATTGAGCGCACTTATCAGGCTTTGGTGTGGGGAGATTTGCCCGAAGATGAAGGAACCATCACTGGATACATTGGCAGAAGTGCTAAGGATAGAAAAGTATTTCAGCTGTTCGACGATGCAGAAAAAGGCAAATGGAGCGTAACTCATTATAAAGTAATAGAAAGGTTGAATTATGTTACGCTCATAGAATGTAGGTTAGAAACTGGCAGAACACACCAAATTCGTGTGCACTTAAAAAGCATTGGGCATCCTATTTTTTCTGATGATACCTATGGCGGAAATCATATTCTTAAGGGAACGGTGTTTGCGCGTTACAAGCAGTTTGTAGAGAATTGTTTTACCCTTATGCCAAGGCAGGGTTTGCATGCAAAATCCTTAGGTTTTGTGCACCCTATTACCAAGAAGAACATTTTATTTGAAAGCGAGTTGCCTACAGATTTTAGAGAGGTGGTTGAAAAATGGCGCCATTACGCCCATTACAAGCCTATGGATGATAATGAGGGGCATAAACTAGACAACCAAGAAAAGAAATTGATGAACCTAAAGAAGTAATTACAATACTTTTTCTGGATCTACTTTAAAGAGCAATTTGATGCCAATAATTACTAAAGCCCAAAAGCATAAGGCCCCAAACATAATTAGTTTAATGCGCCATTTATTGTGCTCTATGGAGGCTGCAAGTATCGTTCCTATAGGCATAGAGAAAAGTACTGGGGTTAAGAAGGCTATTCCATAAACTTCATATTTTCTAATAAACACCACAAGCTTTCTTTTAAACTTGGAGAACTTAATGGGCTTATTTTTTTTGGGATAAAACTTGTGATAGATTTTTAGAATTAACTCCCATAAGTAAAGGTAAACTACTACCCCTAGCATGCCTCCACTAATGCTAATTACAAGAATTTCAAACTGGTTGAACCCAAATAAAATTGCTGTGCTTACGCCTACCACAAATTTAAAACTGCTCCAAAGCAGGACTGTAAGTACTTTTAAAAAATACTCCATAAATTACTTGCGATAGGCTAAAAGTGCAGCCCTAACATTGCCATGTTTTTTAAGCAGCTCAGCAGCTTTTTTTTCACTTAAATTCAATTCGTCCATAATCATTTTTATGCCTCTATTTACCAACTTATGATTACTTAAACGCATATCTACCATTTTATTGCCTTTTACTCTACCTAGCTTAATCATAAGCGAGGTGCTAAGCATATTGAGTACTAATTTTTGTGCGGTACCAGCTTTCATGCGGGTACTTCCGGTTACAAATTCTGGTCCAACAATTACCTCTACCGCAAATTTTGCCACTGCAGCTAAGGGTGAGTTTTTATTGCAGGTAATGCAACCGGTAACAATGCCCGCTTTATTTGCTTCTTCCAAAGCTCCAATAACATAAGGCGTAGTGCCACTGGCTGCAATACCAATAACTACATCTTTATCACTAATCTTATGTTTTTTTAAATCTAACCATCCTTGGGACTTATCGTCTTCAGCAAATTCTACCGCTTTACGTATGGCTTTATCGCCACCTGCAATTAAACCCACTACCATGCCAAAGGGAACTCCAAAAGTTGGCGGACATTCACTTGCATCTACTATGCCTAATCTTCCACTGGTGCCTGCTCCTAAATAAAACAAGCGCCCACCTTCTTTCATTTTTAAATAGGCTGCATTTACTAGTTTTTCAATTTTCGGAATTGCCTTTGCAATCGCCAATGGAACAGTTTGGTCCTGATCATTTATGCTTTTCAGCAATTCTTTAGTATTCATAAGTTCCAGATTTTGATAGAGGGAACTCGCTTCTGTAGTCTTTATTATTTTCTTACTTGCCATATCTGTTAAAAGAAGTGCGGGCAAAACTTATATTTGCTTCCAGCGATTCAAAGTTATGTCAAATAATATCAATAAATGGCAGCCTTTTATTTATGCTTTAGTTTTAGCCACTGGCTTAGCTTTAGGCATTTATTTGCGCCCCGCCAATTCGGTTCAAACATTTATGGGGGGAGGAAAGGATAAATTAAGTGAAATGCTTAATATTATTGAGCAATCTTATGTAGACACGGTAGATACTGAGGCATTAGAGGAGCAAACGCTAAACCAAATGTTGAGCGAATTAGATCCTCATTCTGTTTACATACCAGCTGCCGATTTATCAGTTGCCAACGAGCAATTAGATGGTAATTTTGAAGGAATTGGCGTTGAGTTTAATATCATCGATGATTCCATATTGGTAGTTTCGGCCATTAACGGAGGGCCTGCCCAAGAATTGGGTGTGATGCCTGGAGATAGAATCATAAAAGTAGATAGCATCAATGTGGCTGGCAATGGCATTACTTCAGAAAAGGTATTTAAATTACTTCGTGGCAAGGGTGGATCGCAAGTAATTGTTACTGTTTTTAGGCCAGGTACCAAAGAAAAAATACCTTTTAATATAACTAGAAGATCTATTCCTATTTATAGTGTAGATGCCTGGAGAATGTTAAACCAAGAAACTGGTTATATTAAAATTAGTCGCTTTGCAGAAAATACCCATGATGAATTTATGAAGGCTTTTAAAGAATTAAAAGCCCAAAAGTTGCAACACCTCGTGTTAGATTTAAGAGGTAATCCTGGAGGTTATTTAAGCACCGCTATACAGTTGGTAGATGAATTTATAGAAGATAGAAAACTGATAGTTTATACCGAAGGAAGAAACAAACCAAGAGCAGAGTACAGGTCGGAACGCAACGGTGTTTTTGAACAAGGAAAACTCATCGTGCTCATAGATGAAGGTTCTGCTTCTGCAAGCGAAATCTTAAGTGGTGCAGTACAAGATTGGGATAGAGGAATGGTGATTGGAAGAAGAAGTTTTGGTAAAGGTTTGGTTCAAGAACCGTATAGTTTAAAAGATGGATCGGCGCTAAGGCTTACCGTTTCAAGATACTACACGCCAAGTGGTAGATGCATACAAAAAGATTATACTGATAAGGTAAAATACGACCATGATTTAATAGATAGATATCAAAATGGCGAATTAGAAAGTAATACCAAATCTATCTTCGATTCTACACCTTACTATACCAAAAGATTAAACCGAATTGTATATGGCGGTGGTGGTATTTATCCAGATATCTTTGTACCCATCGATACGTCTTATTATTCTCCTTTCCTTACTAGGGTAGTTACAAATGCCTTAATTAGTAAGTTTTCATACGAGTATTTAGATAAAAATAGAAAAGCAATTTCAGCCATCAAGAGTTTAGATTTATTTGCCAGCAGTTACCAAATTGCAGAACAAGTATATCAAGAATTTATTCAATTTGCGGTTATGCAAGGAGTACCTCAACCAACGGCGCAAGAGCGTGCTAAGTCTGCAGATTTTATTAAGACTCAAATAAAGGCGTTAGTGGCGCGACAAATATGGAGAGACCAAGGTTTTTATAAAGTAATGCAAAAGGATGATTTAGCCATTAAAGCGGCACTAAAAGCATTGCAACAAAATCAAGCTTTACTTGGTTCCAACAATTGATGGGGTAACCTAAATTCCATGTATTTTATTTTGCGTCCTTTTGCACTAAATAAATTTTCATAGTGTGTTCTTATATTCTTAATATAAGGTTCTACATGGTTTGATTGATGCACATCTCTGTCTATAAATTCTGGCTCAATACCTAATTGAGCAAATAGCTCACAAGTATATTCAAACAAGCCATCATCATCGGTTTTAAAGCGGATTAAGCTATTTGAAGCAATCACTTGTTGGTAGATTTTCAAAAATCGCGTATGGGTTAAACGATGCTTGTCATGCCTATCTTTAGGAAATGGGTCGGGGAAGGTTATCCAAATTTCACTTACTTCACCAAATTCAAAATGTTCTGCAAGTTTTTCTATAATCATTCTTATAAAGGCTACATTTTTTCTCCCCTCTGCCAATGCTTTTCTTGCGCCCACCCACATGCGATTGCTTTTAAGGTCGATACCAATAAAATTTTTTTCTGGAAATGCCTCTGATAGTGCAACAGTGTATTCGCCTTTACCACAGCCTAATTCGAGCACAATGGGATTATTATTTTTAAATACTTCCGCATGCCATTTCCCTTTTAAATGATAGGGGAAGTC
>JBIKKC010000189.1:0-4593 GCA_044360615.1 Bacteroidia bacterium
GCTGGTTCTGGTGCTAAATTAACCTGGAATAGCAATAACCCAGAAGTGGGTAAGGGCAGCATGACAATCCTTCAATCTATTCCTTTCGAGAAAATAGAAATAAAACTAGAAATGGGGTGGAACCCTGCTATGCAATATTTTATGCTTGAACCTAGCACTGAGAATAATTACAAACTGACTTGGAGCATGGAAAGTGATGCTAGTAGTTTACCCTTTTATTTAGCCCCTTTTAGCAAGCTATTTAACCTAATGTTGGAAAGTTTTGTAGCGCCAGATTTTGAAGCTGGCTTAAGCAGTCTTAAAGCACTATCTGAGGCAGAGACAGAATTAAGTATTGGAGGCTATGAAGCAGAAATTCGCGATTTTGCTGGCCTAGATTATTTGGGCATAAGGAACCAATTAAAGGAAGCGGAAATAGGTGCCAAACTTGGAGAAAACTATGCCCTACTTTCCGAAACTATTGTGAACAATGCTGCTAAACAAAAAGGCGCCCCGTTTACCATTAATTACTCGGCCAAAAACAAAGTGTATGATATGGAAACTTGCTTAGGGGTTGATGCGCCTTTATCTGCAGGTTTTCCTATAGTGCCTGGCAAACTTGAATCGGGAAAACACTTAGTTATAAAATACTACGGTGCTTACGAAAAAATGGGGCCAGTATATGGCGCTGGTTTTACTTTTATGGTAAACAATAATCTAAAGGCAAGCGGCCCTCCTATTGAGTTTTATATTACCGATCCTGTTGCCGAAAAAGATACTTCAAAATGGCTAACAGAATTGGTATTCCCGTTTAAAGATTAACTAACGCGTGTAGGGATTATATTGCATCTCCTCGCCAATGGTGGTAGTTTCGAAATGACCTGAATACACCTTGGTTGCAGCAGGCAAAACATACAATTGCTCGCGAATACTTTTTAATAAAATAGGCAAGCTACCACCGGGTAAATCTGTTCTTCCAATACTATGCTTAAATAATACATCCCCCGAAAATAATTGCAAACTTTGGCGGTGAAAAAAACTTACAGAAGCAACAGAATGGCCTGGTGTAAACAAAATCTCTAACTCGGTCTCTCCAAAATGCAATACCTCACCTTCCTTAATAAAAACAGTTTGCTGCGGCAAGGCTAAATCTGGCATATTAAAAAGGGCTGTCCATCTTTTAGTTTCCTGGTAAGTGCTAAGCTCGCCTTCATGCAAATGCAAGGGCAGCTTAAAAGTATCAGCAACAAATTCATTGCCTAGCACATGGTCTATATGGCAATGTGTATTTAACAAAAGCTTTGGTAGTAAACCATTGCTTTCTATAAATTGCTTTAACTCTTGGCGCTCGTAGGCATGCATGCAACCTGGGTCTATAATGGCACAAGCCTTGGTTTGATCCCAAATGACATAGGTATTTTCTTGAAATTCGTTGAAGACAAATGATTTAACACTTAACATATGTATGGTATAGCCCACGAAAGTAATTGAATAGTTAGGTTTTATGCAAAAATTAGGTCTGGAAATATCACCTTACGTAAAAACTCTCTCGACGGCGCTCGAGGACCGGCCACCCAAGTTAAAGCTAGGGGAGAAGGGGGAAAGGGCGCTGCGCGCCCTTTCCCCCTTCTCTGTTTTTGCGCGGTAAAACCCGGTCCTTGAGCGAAGTCGAAAGGCAAAACCGTTTCTTAGTTGATTTGTGTTAGTAATGCGTAAAACAATCCCAATTTCCATTAATAAGAGAAAATTTAATTTCTAAAATTGCCCATTTTAGTGCAATTTTGATTTCTTATCCAAATGCGGAAAATAATCGCTCATATTGCCTTTCTAACCATACTGCTTTTAACAGCATCACCAACCATTTTTGCCCAAGGTATTAATACCAACTTTGGCCAAAATCGGGTGCAATATGGAAGATTTGAATGGAGCTTTTTACGCAGCGAAAACTATGACGCGTTTTTTTATTCTGGAGGTAGAGAATTGGCTAACTTTAGCATTAGGTACGCAGAAGAAGCCATGCCAGCTTTAGAAAGAATATTAGACCATAGACTGAATGGTAGGATCGAAATTATTTGCTACAATACCCTCACAGATTACAAACAAAGTAATTTTGGCTTAGAAGAAATTTCTCTCAATACAGGCGGCTTCACCAATGTTGTTTCTAATAGGGTTCAGGTATATTTTAATGGCAACCACGACGACTTAATTAGGCAAATAAAAGAAGGCTTGGCCTTAGTTTTATTAAATGAAATGCTTTACGGCGGATCGGTTCAAGAACGCTTGCAAACTGCTGCCTTTCTTAACCTGCCTGAATGGTATATTAGAGGACTTACCTCCTACCTATCTAAACCTTGGGATACCGAAATGAACAACAAAATGAAGGACATTTTGGAGCAAGGTAAAAAAGCTAGATTTAATAGATTGAGTCAGAAAGATGCCGTATTTGCTGGTCATTCCTTTTGGACTTACTTGGTTCAAAAATATGATAAAGAAATTATTGCTAACCTAGTTTATATTACCAAACTAACCCGCAATTATGAAACTGCTGTTAGCTATGTAACCAATATAGAATTTGCAGAGGTTACTAAAGATTATCTTGAATTTTATAAAGACTTATACAAAAAGGAAGGAACCCTATTAAACGATTTCCCAACGAGTGAATTTAAAATTAAAAAACGCTTTGCCCCTTACTTGCAAGCGCAAATGAAAGCAAGTTCTAAAGGGAACTATGTTGCTTTTACCACCAATAAAAATGGCAAATACAAAATTCATTTATTGGATACCAAAACAGGAAAATCTAAAAAGATTTTTAGTGGTGGCATCAAATACCATCAACTCATTATAGACTATTCTTTCCCGCTATTGGCCTGGCAAGCAGGTGGCGATAAATTAGCTTATGTATTTGAAAAAAAGGGGCAGGTTTACTTACGTTTGGTAGACCTTGTAAATAAAAAAGAGGAAACCATAAAGTTTACAAAATTTGATAAAATAACTGGAATTGACTTTAGCGAGAACGGCAGAACTATTGCGCTTTCGGCCATTAGAAAAGGGCAAAGCGATATTTACACCTATGATATTCCTACCCGCAAAGAGCGCCAAATTACCTCCGATTTTTACGACGATTTATATCCGCGCTTTGTAGATTATTCTTCTAAAATAATTTTTAGCTCTAATAGAACGCGAGATTCTTTAGGTGTTACCCTAAGCACACAATTGGAAGCAGAAAATAACTTAGATATTTTTATGTACGACTTAGAAACCAATAGTCGTAAGTTAAAGCGTTTAAGCAATACGCCTTACATAAATGAAATTCAACCCATAGATTATAACAAAGAATATTTTGCCTACCTCACAGAATACAATGGTATTTATAACAGGTATGCGGTAAGAACTGAAGAAGTGTACGACTTTACAGAATTGCAAATAGTATATAAAGAAGCCTTAGAACGCACACCAGATACATTGATTTACGAAAACGAACCAAGTTGGAGAGGCAGTGTATTTACTTATAAAGGCAAGACCATACAATTGAATGCAGATGTAGAACGAATAGATACCATTATCCATAATAAAGATATTGTTTATACCTATCCACTTACCAATTATAAGAAGAATATTTTAGCACATGATGTTGCCACACAAACCAAGCAGGTATTTGATTTGGTATTAGATAAAGGCAAGTATTACATTAAATATTCTGCCATAGAAAAGCAAGTAGAGGCTGCCTCAGAAAACATAGAAACCTATCCCAATATGTTTAGGCTAAAAACCGGCTATGCGGTTGAACCCTTTGAAAAAGGTCCGAAAGTTTTTAGAGACAAATTAGACTTTTTGGCCCTAGAAAAAGACGAAGAAGAAATTAGGCAACCCAATGATACAAATGCCTACTTTTTTGTTAATGAGTTTACACCGGCAGACTATAAAAGACCAGCTTATACCATAATTAAAAAGAGCGCACTTAACGCTAATTTAAAGAAGAATATTAAGGTAAATGCGCCAAGATTTTACGATGTAACTTTTTTCACAGATAAGGTAGTTACGCAATTATTAGATAATAGTATCATAAATACGTATTACCAACCAATTTCTCCAGCCGCAGCACAAATGTTTAATCCTGGTTTAAATGGTATGTTTAAATTAGGCATGATAGATTTATTTGAAGACTACCGTATTAGTGGAGGGTTTAGAGTAGCCTACGATTTAGATGGTTTTGATTATTTTGCTTCCTTTGAAACATTAAAGAAAAAGTTTGATCACAAATTTACTTTTTATCGCCAAAGTAGAAGTGGCGGCGACCCAGAATTAGTGAGTTATAAAAGTTTATCCCATGAGTTACGCTATGCCATGCGCATTCCATTTAACCCAGTGATGAGCCTTAGACTAGAAACTTTTTATAGATTAGACAAAGAAGTTACTCGTTCTACAGATGTGCCAACGCTAGAAGTACCAGATAAATTAACACATTGGAGTGGTGGAAAAGCAGAATTTGTTTTTGACAATACAGTTCCAAAAGGTTTGAACCTATGGAATGGCACGCGCTTTAAATTGTTCTATGAAAGGTTTATTAATTTGAACCAAACTTCATTACAAATAAATGTTTTAGGAGCAGATTTT
>JBIKKC010000190.1:0-4552 GCA_044360615.1 Bacteroidia bacterium
GTAAGTTAGCTATAGCAGCAGCACCATTTTTGCCTCATACTGCTGCCAAGTTAACCCAATTATTAGGAGTACAAGAATTGAAATGGAATCAGTTGAAGGGGGAGGTAATTATTGCGGTGGGCACTCAATTGGCCGAGCCAGAGATATTGTATAAGCAAGTAGAAGATGAAGAAATAAATGTGCAGTTAGCGCGTTTAGAAGCTATCAAAAAAGCCAATCAATCGCAGCCAAGCGCAACTAGTAATTTAAATGAATTGAAGCCCCATATTAGTTATGATGATTTTGAAAAATTAGACTTAAGAGTGGGTAAAGTTATAGCTGCAGAAAAAGTACCAAAGGCAGATAAATTGTTGAACCTAACCGTAGATTTAGGGTTTGAAAAACGTACCATTTTAAGTGGCATAGCCGAGTATTACAAACCAGAAGAATTGGTAGGTAAATTGGTAACTGTAGTAGCAAACTTAGCGCCAAGAAAAATTCGAGGTATTGAGAGTCAGGGAATGTTGTTAATGGCAGGCAATGATTTTGGCAAACTATACAGCGTTGGTCCAGAGCAAGATATTGAACCGGGAAGTGTGGTGAAGTAAGATTGCGTTAATAAATTACTTCTTTGAACCTCGTTAATATATTGTTAATTTTGAACCATGTTTAAATTTAAAAATAGCAGCTCAAAAAAAAGTGTATCATTTGCTTTAGCACTTATTATAACAAGTTTCTTGTATGGCCAACAACTCGTAAGTATTAGTCCAGCATTTGCCAGCGTGGCAGATAACAATGTAGTAATTACCTACGATGCTTCTTTAGGTAATGCAGGTCTGTTAGGCGAGGCAAGTATATACGCACATACAGGAGTTATTACCTCTTCGAGCACATCTGGTTCAGATTGGAAATATGTGATTGCAGGATGGGGTGTTAATTTACCCAAGGCGCTGCTAACACGCATTGGCACTAGCAATAAATACACTTTAAACATAGGCAATATTAGAACTTATTATGGCGTACCTGCCAATGAAACTATTCTAAAAATTGCTTTGGTTTTTAGAAATAGTAATGGCTCTAAAACAGGTAAAACAACTTCTAACGGAGACATTTTTGTGGATGTAAGTCAAGGTGGTTACCAACTAAAATTTAATGAGCCCAACAAAGCATCATTTTTTGTGAGTGGCGATTCTGTTAACGTGCATGCCTCGGCTTCAAACCCTAGCGTACTTAGGTTTTTTGCTAATGGTATAAAGTTGTTAGAAGATAGTAACAGTACCCAACTTTCTAGGCGTTTTGCTTTATCGGAGTTAGGTTCGAACCGAATTGATTTAGTGCTAGAAGGTATTTATAACGGAACAAGCTATTACGATAGCAGCTATGTTATTGAAAAGCCCAACACACCAGTTTTGCCCATACCCAATGGCATGGTTGAAGGGATAAACTATATAAATGACTCAACGGTAACATTGGTTTTATTTGCGCCCCTAAAAGAGTTTGTTTATGTATTGGGCGATTTTACCAATTGGGAATTTAGGCCAGAAATGCTCATGAATAGAACCTTTGACCAATCTCGGTATTGGCTTACCATTACTGGGTTAGAAAAAGGAAAAGAATATGCATTTCAATATATAATTAATGGCCAAATGCGTGTGGCAGATGTGTATGCCGATAAGATTTTAGACCCATGGAACGACCAATGGATTAGTAAAGAAACTTTTCCTGATTTAATGCCTTATCCCGCAGGTAAAACCACTGAAGTAGTTTCTGTGCTAAAAATTGGCGAGGCACCATTTGATTGGAAAAACAGCTCCTATACTAGGCCAGACAAACACAAGCTAATAGTGTACGAAATGTTGTTAAGAGATTTTATTGGTAAGCATGATTTTAAAACCTTAACCGATACGCTAAGCTATTTTAAAAGGCTTGGCATAAACTGTATTCAATTAATGCCCATAATGGAGTTTGAGGGAAATGAAAGCTGGGGTTATAATCCCATGTTTTATTTTGCCGTAGATAAATATTATGGTTCCAAAAACGAGTTTAAAGCGTTTGTAGATGCCTGCCATGGCATGGGTATCGCGGTTGTATTAGATATTGCCTTAAACCACTCGTTTGGGCAAAACCCTCAAGTACGTATGTACTTTAACCCAGCGGCAGGGCAATATGGGCAACCTACTGCAGACAATCCTTGGTTTAACCAAGTAGATAAACATCCTTTTGGGGTTGGTTATGATTATAATCACGAAGCTACGGTAGTTCAAAATTTTACCGATAGGGTTATTAAGTATTGGATTAGTGAATATAAGATTGATGGCTACAGATTTGATTTATCTAAAGGCTTTACCCAAAAGAATACGGGTTCTGATGTTAGCGCCTGGAATGCGTATGATCAAAGTCGTGTTAACATTTGGAGCCGCATACGCAACGAGATTATAAAATATGCGCCTGATGCCTATTTAATTTTAGAGCATTTAGGGGATAACTCAGAAGAAAAAGTTTTGGCAGATATGGGCTTTATGATGTGGGGAAAAATGACTGAAAATTATGCTGAAGCATTGATGGGTTTTAATAATTCAAAATCGAACTTAAGTTGGGGAAATTATAAAAGCAGAAATTTTACTCAACCCAATTTAGTAACGTATGCAGAGAGTCATGATGAGGAACGTGTTATGTTTAGCACACTTACCTATGGCAACAGCAACGCCAACTACAGCACTAAAAACTTAGATAATGCACTTAGGCGTGTGGCGGCTTATCATGCGCTGCTACTACCTTTGCGTGGTCCTAAAATGATTTGGCAAGGAGGAGAATTGGGTTATGAGGTTTCTATAAATACCAATGGCAGGTTAGGCAATAAGCCTTTTCGTTGGAATTATCTTTCGGATGCAAAACGCATGCAAACCTATTATGAAATTGCAGCCATAAATAAGTTAAAACAAGAAGCTAGTTTAAACACCGAAAATTTTGTTTATGATGTTGCTGGTACTGTTAAATATTTAAGAATTAACGGAGATTCTCTAAAGACTGTTATAGCAGCTAATTTTGATATTGTACCCTTAACTGTTACTCCCGGTTTTATGAATACAGGTACTTGGTATAATTATATTAGTGGGGATTCATTGTTGGTTATTACCCCACAACAAACTGTGTTGTTACAGCCTGGTGAATATAGGATTTATACTTCGAAGCCACTTAAATCGGACTTGCCTGCGGGCCTTGAAAATGAAATAAGTGCAAGCCAATTAAATTGTTATCCAAATCCCTTTCAACAAAAATTTACCATCAGTAGTAGTTTTGGAAAGATAACTCAAGTAGAAGTTCAAGACATGTTGAATAGAACAGTTTTGGTTCAAACCGAACATAAAACACAATTAGTAGAAGTAGACCTCAGCGGCGCACGAAGTGGCATGTATGTAATTAAAGTGAGCACAGATAGAGGCACTCAATTGTTTAAGGTAATCAAGGAAGATTAAATAGAAGATTTCCCTTTTCTTACAGGTTCCGCTTTCCAAGCGTCTTCTGGCCATGCGTGTTTAGGGTAACGTCTTTGTAATTCTTTTTTCACTTCATGGTAAGTATTGTTCCAAAAGCTACGTAAATCCGAGGTAACTTGCACAGGTTTATAGCCTGGAGAAAGCAGGTGCATTACTACTGAGATATGTTGTTTGTTTACCTTTGGGGTATCGCTTAATCCAAACACTTCTTGTAGTCGAACGGCCAACACCGGTGCCTCACCGTTTGCTTGGTATTGCAGGCGAATGGCCGACCCAGTTGGAACCATAAATTTCTCTGGACAATCTTTGTTAAGTTGTTGCTGTTGTTCCCAGCTTAAACTGTTAATTAAGGCCTCCTTTAAATTTATCTTTTTTAAGTCTTCGTTCCGCTTACATGCGTTAATCCAAGGGGCAAGCCAAACTTCTGCTTGTTTTAATAAAGTTGCTATATCCCATAATGGCCAGCCTTCTTCCTTGTTCCAAAGCGCAAAGCAACGTATGCGATGTAAGGCTTGCTCAAAGTCTTCGTCGAAGTTTAATAAGCTTAATCCTTCTTTTTTAATAGCCTCTAAGATGGCTTTTTGAACCAAAGATTCATCTGGTTTGGCAAGTGGTTTAGCCTGCAACACAATGCTTCCAATGCGCAACTCTTGTGAGGCTTGTAGTCCTCCTTTTCTGCTATCCCAAACAATGTTTTGTTTTTGTTTCACAAGTGGCAATAAATCTTTCGGATTTAAGGGCGCGGCTAAAAATATTTTTCCTAATCCATCACGCGCGTCCATGTGTGCCACAGCAAGCCACGGTTCGTGCGCAAGGTTGTCTTTATGTCCAGCTGTTGCAATTTTACCATTGGCCAATTGAAATTGGGCATTGTTGCCAATTCTTGCACAAGCAATGCGTTCTGGATAAGCATAAGCCAAGAGTAATCCAGTTTCAAAAGCATCTACTGGTTCATTACTTTCTTCCACATGTAAGAGGCTACGGTAATAGGCTGCAAGCTTGCTAATTCTTCCTAGGCTTGCACCATTACTCTTGTTGAACCTAAAGCGTCGCAGCGCCTCTACTCTTAGGTTAAG
>JBIKKC010000037.1:0-13887 GCA_044360615.1 Bacteroidia bacterium
TGCACATAACGCATCAAGCGCTCTGCCACCGTAAAATCATAATCCCTCATAACCAATAACTCTTAATTCTTACCTCTTAACTCAAAACTTAACCGCAGTTCCAGTAGCACTCACCATCAACATACTGCCTCTTTGGCCTAAGGTTTCATAATCTAAATCGATACCAATAATGGCATCTGCTCCTAAGATTCTTGCTTCAACAATCATTTCTTCCATCGCTTTTTCTTTGGCTTCACGCAATACTCTTTCGTAAGAATCGGCGCGGCCGCCAAAAAAATCTCTAAAGCTTGCAAATATATCTTTAACAAAATTTGCACCTATGATTACCTCACCGCTTACAATTCCTTTGTACTCGGTTACAGGTCTGTTTTCAATATGGTTTGTGGTAGTTAATAACATAGTTGCAAGTAAAGGAAAAAAAAAGACCACAGCAACCAAAGCGTAATTTCATACAAATTCCCTTTCTTTGAGCTATGGAAAAAGACAAACAAATTCTATGTCCAAATTGTGGCGAACCCATTGATGTAAGCGAAGTTTTAAGGCACCAAGTAGAGGAAGACCTTAAACTTAAAATGCACCAAGAAATTGCTAAAGAAAAGCAAAAGTTTGATAAGGAATTTGAGCAACTTCAAAAACAAAAGGAAGAATTTGAAGAAAAACGTAAAAGAGAAAATGAGCTCTTTCAAGAAAAATTACAGCAAAAAATTAAGGAAGAAAAAATAGGTATTGAGCAACAAGTTAAAACCAAACTAGAGGGTGAACAAGCCGAAAGGTTTAAACTTTTAGAGGCCGAGTTGAACGAAAAACAAGAGCAACTTAAAGAATTAAATCGCGCCAAAACAGAAGTTGAGCAACTGAAGCGCAACCAAGAAATAATGAAAGAGCAAATTACTATGGAAGCCGAAAAGGCCTTGTCAGTAAAGCTAATCGAAGAACGCGACAAGATAAAAAAGCTAGAACAAGACCGAACAGAACTAACCATTAAAGAGCTTCAAAAGCAGTTAGAAGACCAGCGCAAACTTACCGAAGAAATGAAACGTAAGCAGGAACAAGGTAGCATGCAATTGCAAGGTGAGGTAATGGAACTAGCCATTGAAGAATGGCTAATGCAGCAGTTTCCGTTTGATACCATCGAGGAAATTAAAAAAGGCGCTAGAGGCGGAGATTGTGTTCAAATTGTAAATACGCCAACACGCCCAAAAATTGGAACCATCTATTATGAAAGCAAACGTACCAAAGAATTTCATGCTGCTTGGATAGAGAAGTTTAAGCAAGATATTCGCGACCGTGGCGCAGATATTGGTGTGTTGGTTACAGATGTATATCCTGCTGGTATGGACAGGCTAGGCTTAAAAGATGGCATCTGGATTTGTAGTTACGAAGAATTTAAAGGCTTGTGTAAGGTCTTAAGAGAAAGCTTAATCACACTTGGCACTGCCATTGCAACCCAAGAAAACAAAGGCGATAAGATGAGCTTCCTATATGATTTCCTCACTAGCAATACTTTTAAAATGCAAATTGAAGCTATTGTAGAGGGCTTTACACAAATGCAAAGTGACCTTGAAAGTGAAAAACGATCTTTTCAACGCATCTGGAAACAAAGAGAAAAGCAAATAGAAAAAGTAATTATCAATACCGTTGAGATGTATGGCAATATCAAAGGCATTGCAGGCTCTGCTGTTGGAGATATTAAGGCGCTAGAACTGCCTTCGGGTGATTTTGAGCAAGAAGATAATTAGTTTAATACACAATTGTGTATATGTTAGTTTTGAACCAAAATGCCAAAGTATTACATTTGCCCAAATCTAAGGCATATTGAACCGTTCAGTTAACAAATTCCCTGCAACGCTTTTACTGGCCGATGGCACAGTATACACAGGCACCTCTATTGGAAAAATTGGCACTACCACTGGAGAATTATGTTTTAATACCGGCATGACCGGCTACCAAGAAATTTTTACCGATCCAAGCTACTCTGGCCAACTTTTGGTTCAAACCAATGTACATATTGGCAACTATGGCATTCACCCCACCGAGGAAGAATCTGACACCATTAAAATTGCTGGCTTAGTTTGTAAAAACTTCAATGTACCGCATTCGCGCAAGCAATCCGACCAAAGCGTGCAGGATTATTTTGCCATGAATAATATCGTAGGAATTGCAGATGTAGATTCGCGCGAAATTGTAAGGCATGTAAGAAGCAAAGGCGCTATGAATGCCATTATATCGGCTGAAGGGAAATCTATTGAAGAACTTAAAGCTGAATTAGCGGCCGTGCCTTCTATGGAAGGACTAGAACTAAGCTCAAGTGTTTCTACTAGTCAAACCTATTTTCTAGGAAATGATGCTGCTCCTAAAAGAGTGGCTGTGCTAGACCTTGGCGTTAAAAAGAATATTCTACGCTGTTTGGTAGAGCGCAATACTTACCTTGCTGTTTTCAATTGCAAAACCACTTTTGAAGAAATGATGCAATTTAAACCAGATGGATTTATGATTAGTAATGGACCTGGCGACCCAGCCGTGATGCCCTATGCTGTTGAAACCGTGAAGAAAATTGTGGATGCTGGCATTCCAGTGTTTGGAATTTGTTTAGGCCACCAGATGTTGGCAGAATCTCAAGGTCTTAAAACTTATAAAATGTTTAATGGACACCGTGGCTTAAACCACCCCGTTAAAAATTTAATTACAGGCCATTGCGAAATTACCTCTCAAAACCATGGCTTTGGCGTAAGAATGGATGAAACCTTAAACCATCCAACAGTAGAATTAACGCATATAAACCTAAATGATAACACCGTAGAAGGCATTCGCTTAAAAGGCAAAAAGGCTTTCTCTGTGCAATACCATCCCGAGGCTGCTCCAGGGCCAGAAGATAGCAGATATTTATTCGACGATTTTATACATTTAATGAACTAACCTATGAGTGGAATTATTGACATTCACGCAAGACAAATTTTAGACTCCCGTGGCAACCCAACGGTTGAAGTAGAAGTAATTACAGAAGAAGGGGCTTTAGGCAGAGCAGCAGTTCCTTCTGGAGCCTCAACTGGTATTCATGAAGCGGTTGAATTAAGAGATGGCGATAAAAAAGTTTACCTAGGTAAAGGTGTTTTAAAGGCCGTTAAAAATGTAAACGACGAAATTTGCGATAAGCTTTTAGGAACAGATGTTTTTGAGCAAAATGAAATTGATCGCAAAATGATTAAGCTCGATGGCTCTGATAACAAAGGAAATCTAGGTGCTAATGCCATGCTTGCCGTTTCTATGGCTTGTGCTAAAGCAGCAGCTATTGAAAGCAATATGCCTTTGTATAGATACATTGGTGGCGTTAATGCCAATACTTTGCCAATCCCTTTAATGAATATCTTAAATGGTGGTGCACATGCAGACAATGCTATCGATTTCCAAGAGTTTATGATTATGCCAACTAAGGCAGACACTTTTAGCGAAGCCTTGCAAATGGGAACTGCCGTTTTTCATCACTTAAAAGCAGTACTTAAGAAAAAAGGTTACAGCACAAATGTGGGCGATGAAGGTGGTTTTGCACCTAATATCCAAAGCAATGAAGAGGCTATCGAGATTGTATTGAAAGCCATTGAAGAAGCTGGGTTCAAACCAGGTAAAGACATACATGTTGCCATGGATGCGGCCACCAGCGAACTTTGGGACGAAAAGAAAGGTTTGTATGTATTTAAGAAATCTGATAAGCGTGAGTTATCTTCTAGTGATATGGTGGCTTATTGGAAAGAATGGGTTGGTAAGTATCCTATCATTTCTATTGAAGACGGTTGTGCAGAAGACGATTGGAAAGGTTGGGCAGATTTAACCAAAGCCATTGGAGATAAGTGCCAAATAGTAGGCGACGATTTATTTGTTACCAATGTAAAACGCCTTTCTAAAGGAATTAAGGATGGCGTTGGCAATTCTATATTAGTTAAGGTAAACCAAATTGGCACTTTAACAGAAACCATAGATGCCGTTAATATGGCCCACCGCAATGCTTACACCAGCATTATGAGTCATAGAAGTGGCGAAACAGAAGATACTACCATTGCAGACTTAGCAGTAGCCTTAAATTGTGGTCAGATTAAAACTGGCTCGGCTAGCAGAACAGATAGGATTGCTAAATACAATCAATTGTTAAGAATAGAAGAGGAGTTAGGCCATAGCGCTTACTATCCAGGCAAAGATTTCAAATACGCTAAGTAATTTCGGTTTGAACCAAATTAAAACATACCTAAAGCTACTCCGTAATAAGTATATTATTACTGGGGTAGCTTTTTCTTTTTTGCTGCTTTTAAATGATAGGTATGGTTTAATAGATCAATATAATTATGCCCAAGAGCTTAAGGAAGTAAAAGAAAAGCACCAATATTATTCCAAAGAAATTGTAAGGGTTAAAATAGAACAAGAAGAACTCTTTGGTTCAGCCAAAAACCTAGAAAAATTTGCCCGCGAAAAATATTTGATGAAGGCAGATGATGAAGATGTTTTTGTGATGATTAAAGAGGATTAGTTATTATCAATTTATACCTTCAAACAATTCTTCTAAATCGATTATAAGTCCTGGTAAAATTGGTGTAATTACTTGGTCTCCTCTAGTTAGCAATTTAGAGGCATTATACTTGCCATTTACAAGCGTATAAACTAATACGGTTTCTGCTTCTGGTGAAATAACCCAATATTCTTTAACACCACTTTCCTCGTACACTTCATATTTGTTTTGAAGCTCCTTTTTGGAGTTACTTGGAGATAAGATTTCAACTATTAAATCTGGCGCACCAAGGCAACCAGCTTCATCTAGTTTAGAAGGGTCGCATACTACACATATATCTGGTTGAACGACCGTGTAGATATTTTCATTTTTAGTATAATCATTACCTAGTCTAACATCAAAAGGAGCATCGTATACTTCACAATTTTTACCTTCTAGAAAAACGCCAATTTTTATAAACAGTTTACCACTTAATTTTTGATGAATTCTTTTAGGTGCGGCACTCATTTTAAACACTTTTCCCTTAATTACTTCAACCATTTCAGGGATATTCCAGCTCAGATAATCAGCATAGCTGTAGCTGGTATAAGTCATGTCTGGCTCTCTAAATTCCATAAACAAATATAGTTGCTTTTATGAAAAGGGTATAATCCTTAAAAGCAAGCTTGTGAAAAATTAATTATAAAAAAAGCCCCAGCTATTGCTAGGGCTTTCTTTGGGTGGAATACCCCGACCCGAGTCGGGGCGTCCTCCTGCACCACAATCAGGCTTATTGGGTAGAAATTTTATGAAGGAAATCGAGTACTTTTTTATTGTTTTTAAAGGCTTTCAATTGGGATTCAAAAGCCATTGCTTCACTTCTTGTTTCAAAATCAAAATGATAGATAAAATTCCAAGGGCCTTTATTTTTGGTACTTCTAACCAGATTGGAATTATGTCTTAACAACCTTTCTTCAAGATTTTGTGTTTGGCCAATATAAATTTTGCCATCTTTTTGTGATTGTAAAATGTAGGTATAAAACTTCATTTCCGTCAAATAAAAAAGCCCAACTAATGCTAGGGCTTTCTTTGGGAATATTTTGGGTGGAATACCCCAACCCGAGTCGGGGCGTCCTCCTGCACCAAAATAAGGAGCTCTAACCAACTAAGCTATGAAAAAAATAAAAAAACCCTCCGAATAGTCGAAAGGTTTCTTTGGGTGGAATACCGGGCTCGAACCGGCGACCTCCTGAACCACAATCAGGCGCTCTAACCAACTGAGCTAAAACCACCATTTGAGGAGTGCAAAGGTAGCAACCTCAACAGAATTTCAAAATAGAAATTAACTTTTTAATAGATTTTCTATCCTATCCCAGTTTACTACCTGCCAAAAATTACTCACATATTCAGCTCTTTTATTCTGATATTTAAGATAATAGGCGTGTTCCCAAACATCAATTCCCAACAAAATTTTAGGTAGCATTACGGGTTCTTTTCCTGCATCCATCAGCGGATTATCTTGGTTTGCCGATGTAATTATCTTCAATTGCTTGTTTTGTAGGATCAACCAACACCAACCAGAACCAAATACCCCCATCGCAATTTTCTCAAATGTAGCCTGCATGGTGGCCACACTGCCAAACGAATTTGTGGCCAAGGTTTTAAAACCTTCTCCCATTTGGGTACCCGTTTTTAAAGATTCCCAAAAGAAACTGTGGTTCCAATGTCCGCCGCCATGGTTTCTTATAACACCTCTAACAGATTCTGGTTGAGCCGATAGATTTAACAACATTTCTTCCAAAGATTTCTGCTGTAAATTTGGCTCTTTCACCAAAGCTTCATTCAATTTATTGATATACGCCTGGTGATGCTTGGTATGGTGTATTTCCATAGTTTTAGCATCAATATAAGGTTCTAAAGCTGCATAAGCATAGCCTAATTCTGGTAAGCTATACTTGCCATTTACAGGCATAATGCCTTCTGCTTTAAGGTATGTTTGAGGAATGTCTGTAGCCTTAACTTTACCTAAAAAAAATGCGCTTAAACCAAGCCCTAAGGTTGATTTTAAAAATGTTTTTCTTTCCATTTGTTTTTTTATTCGAACATAAATGAAGAAAGGCAATTCTCCATTAAAAATCTATATATGATTTTAATTATACAATCTTACATTAAATCCAAACCTAAAAGCTCTAATGGGTAAAGGATAATTAGGCGTATAATAAAACCCTTGATTCTTCCAATCCATGTTTACATGCTCAAGTTTAAAGAAGAAAACGAGCGTCATAACTTTAACATTAGCAAATACATCAATTAAAGGGTAGTTGCCAATTTTATAAGTGTCTTGCAAATGAAAAACCCTTGCCGAAGGATTCCAAGCATTTCCCATCCAAGAAGTATTGTAAAATACCGAAGTACCCAATTCTAATAGCATTGCTTTTTTAAATAATTCGGCATGTAAGTAATATCTAATATTCCCCGAAAGCTCTGGAAGTCTAACAATATTTAAATTGGCTTTTTGTAAATTCAATTGGTGTTCAAAACGAAAAATGCCTAACTGAAATGTTTTGTTGGCTTCCAAGGTGTTTACAACCAAAATATCTGTGGTTTGAATAGGGTTAACAGCGGTAGAAAAATAAACCCAATTCGCTATTAAATATTGGTTGAACCTAATATGAAAATTATGCCTAAAACCTCTGCTACTTAAAGATGCCCTCCAATTTAAAACACTAATTTTTGAAAACCGATTCTCCCAATTAAATGGAAAGGAGCGATAGTTTTGCATGGTATAATCTGCTTCCATAAGCTGATTGGCAATTCCTCCGCTAAGGTCGAAACGCTTATTTCTGTAAGTAAAATCTGCCGTTAATTTTACATCGTTTTGGTTATAACCTAATCCGCAATATGCCCCCGATAAAAGGAAGCCAATAGTATTATCCGATTTGGGTAAGCGCTCTAATTTGGCTTCGCCCCAAACATTTTGATACTTATTTCCATAGCTAATTTGTTGGGCGTCTATCATCTGATGCGAGCCTGCAAAAGATAAATAGCTAGAATGTGTTTCATTCGATTTGCTCCATAGGGTATAGCTAATCGTATTGGTGACGGTTCTGGCTGCAATAGAATCGTAAAAGGCTCCTGTAGAATCTATTCCTAAGGTTGGAAACATGTATGAGGTGTCACCATTAGGATTATCAAAGAAAAAGCGCTCATCATTTAAGGTTAAGGTATGAGAAATAAATCCCTTGCGTTCTACAATAGGAATGGAATCATCATCCTTCGGCAACCAACTTTTTTTTCCTAAATAGAAATACTGTTTTACTTGCACCCCATTATTTTTATATCTGCTCTGTGCCGTTGGTAATCTAACACTAGAGGCCTTGTTTGTGCCGTTTAAGGTTTCATACAATGAATCACTAACCAAACCTCCATTTTCATTGTTTATACCTCTATTTCTATAGTAACTTACCAATAAGCCATACCGTTGGTTCTTACTAAAATAACTAGTGAAAAAATTGCTAAAGTAACCGCTCGTTTTTTGGTTTACATTAAACCCTTCATTGGTAACTCTACTGTAATCTCCGCCAATATTCCATCTTGGCGTAATATTAATGGCAGCCTTTACATTTAAGAAAATAAGATTTCTCTGACCTTGGGCATAACCTATATCTGTGTAGGCCTTTTTGGTAAGAAAATATTCTGTTTGCGCTGGTCGCTTATAATAAATCTCATAAGGATTAAAGGCAAAGTTAAATCCCATTGGTCTGTCCCATTTAAAGAATGCATCTCTGTTGGCAGAACCAATATTTCCTAGGTCTTGAAACACAACAGTTTTCTTATAAAGCGGATGGTAAATCTCATCTCTATTCACTAGCGTATCAACAGGTTTATACGGGATATTTCTATCAAGTTGCTTTTCTGTAGTGTAAAACGTAGGGTACTTTTTAAGGTAAGCAGTATCTATCTGACCCATCACTTTTGATAGTCCTAAACCAAAAACAAAAAGTACCCAAATACACTTCCTTAGTTTCAATCTCACAGTTTAACAAGCTTCTTTTGATAAGTAAAATTTCCAGAGCTTAGCTGCAAAATATAAACCCCTGCCGCATATTCCTCTAAATTGATTTCAAATGTAGGGCTAGTCGTTGGCTTATGCAAAAGCAATTCTCCTTTCAGATTCAAGATAGAAATATAGGAATCTTTAACTTGCTGTTGAGGTGTAGAGAATTGTGCTTTGCCAGAAGTAGGATTTGGATAAACGTTAATTTGAATTTCATTTATCTTTTCTGTTACACCTGTAATGGACTTGTCTGGCTTTAAGGTAAATATGCCTTCTTGCATATCGCTTACGGCAATAGTTCCAGATGGAAACCATGGATATACTCCCCAGCAACCATTATAACCTTCATAATTAGCAGGCGGGTAGGGTAAAGTGCGGTAATAACCTGCCTCAACTGGATTAAATGGATTACTTATATCGAATACCACAAAGCCATCTTGGTAATAAGATATATAAGCAAAATTGCCAACCCAATAAGCATTATGCGCAGTGGCTAAAGCACTAGATTCAAAGGTACTTACCAGCCTTGGGTCAGATAAATTACTTACATCAAAAATTTTAATAGCCAAGCCACTCGGCACTTCATCTGTGAACATTAAATACTTGCCGCTTGGGTCTAAAACACTACTATGGTTATACCCATTCTCTGGGTAATTGGTAATCACACTCAATAATCTTTGATTGGTTAAATCTCTTAAATCAAATACCCATAAACCACTATACTCTGCAGAGCACCAAGCAGTATCATTTCTTACAAATACCTCATGAATACTGCTAAATGCTGGTGTGCCACCTAAATCGGGAACTTCTAAAGTGCCAATCTTAACTGGGGTTTCTGGCTGTTCTAGAGAAACAATATCCATCGCAAAGGTTTTACCAGATTTTGTTCTATTGATACACATGTACAATCGCTTACTGCTGGCTTCTATAAATATGCTGTGCGTATTAAAAGCAATGGTATCACTATCATAAACTTTATGAACCGAGTCTGGTAAATATTGCAAATCAAAAACCTGTAAGCTCCCAGCATTTCTATTATCACTAACGCAATACACATAATGCGAATAACATTCATAATCTCTATTTACCATTTGCTTCGATTTGCCATCTGCTACATCTACCAAAACGATATTGCTTGGATTGCTTATATCGAAGAAATAAATACTATCTGTGCTCCCCGCAATAATATATTCTTTGCCAGTTAGGGTGTCTGTGTAGCCTGTTAAATCATTCCAAATTTGGTAGCCATTTAACCTAGGTAAATTAGGGTTGAACCAATGGTCTAGTAAATTTACTTTATCAGATTGCGCTTGCAAAGTTGCTCCAGATAGAAGCCAAATCAACAGTATAAATTTTAGTTTATTTACCATTTTACTAGTTTCTTAGTTATGCTTGCAGTATTCGTTTCAAGCCTAATAAAATAAATGCCTGAACCTAATTGCGACAAGTTAATTTCTGGCTCTATTTCATTTAAAATACCACTCTGCTTCAAGCATCCCTGAGCATCAAAAATAGCGAATTCACTTGTTGGAAAGTCCCAACCTAAAACCCTAAATGTACCACTACTTGGGTTTGGAAATAGGGTAATATTTAAGTTGGATTGCAATTGTTCTTCTTCTGATAGAAGCAAAGAGTCTATCTCAAATAAGAAAATACCTGCTGTTAAATCACTGGCAATAATATGACCACTTGGCAAATAGGGATAAACTCCCCAGCAACCTTTAAATCCTCCATACACTTCAGGTTCTACGGGGTGTGTATCGTACCAAGCAACCTGATAAGGCTTTTTAGGATCTTTAACATTCCAAACCCTTACGCCATCATGATAAGAAGATACATAAGCAAAGTCGCCATACCAATATGCATTGTGCGGCATGGCATTCGCATTGCTGTTAAACTGTGATACAAACCTAGGGTCGAAAAAGTCTTGAAGGTCAAAAATCTTTATATCTAAACCAGGGTTTTCATCAGTAAACATTACATATCGGCCAGATTTATCTAGCCAAGGAGAATGGTTGTAGCCTTTGTCGGGGTAAGTAGTAATTGTGGTTAATAAACGCTGTTTGCTTAAATCTCTTAAATCAAAAACAAACAACCCAGCGGATTCGCAACTCAAATAAACAGTATCGTTGCGTGCATACATTTCATGCACATTATTAAAAATAGGCGTGCCATTATTATCCCTAGGAACTACTAATTCTGCTAATAAAACAGGTAATTCTGGATTGCTTAAATCTATAATATCCATAGCAGAATTGCCTCCTGGTTTGCGCACAGAACAAGCATATAATCTTGCCGATGCGGTATCTATAAAAATAGTATGTGCATTGTATAAAAGCGTATGCTCTTCATACACTTTGTGCGCAGAGTCGGGGAGGTATTGCAAATCAAAAACTTGCAATTTACCAATGCCTGTGCCTACTTCTGCCACGCAGTAAACATAATGTTGGTAGGTTTCAAAATCTCTGTTTCTAGTCCATCTTAAAGTACCAAGCTCTCTATCTATAAGTTTCATGTTAAGCGGATCCGTAACATCAAAAAAGTAAACGCTATCTGTACTTCCTGCAACAATATATTCTCTATTTTTTATCGGGTCGAACCAACCAATTAAATCGTTCCAAATATCCCCACCATCCACTGTTGGAAGCAAGGTATCATTGTATTGTGAAAGCAATTTCATGCGATAGGCTTGTTGTGCCTTGGCGGTATTTATGCCAAAGACCAAGAAAATTAAACCTACTATAAAAATTCGATTCATGCTTGCTTAATTATTTGTCCCACAACTTACGATAAGTATAATGAATTTTACTAGTTTCTGCACCTATGGCATTGAAAAGACTGTGCATTTTAGGATTAAAATCGCCAATCCATGACAACTCGCAACGTCTAAAATGTTTAGTTTCTAACATAGCATCATGAAATTTCATAATCATTCCCGTTTCTAAACCTAGGTTTTGGTAGGCAGGAATAACCCCAAAAACAATGCCACGCATCCTGTCAATTTTCCCAAAATGTCTGTAGTATAGAAACTTTAATTTACCCATCAAATTCAACTCTCCATTTACTTTTTTAAAGATTTGGTTTACCTCTAATACATTCACATAAAAACCTGCTGGCTCTTGGTTGGCATAAACAAACCAAATAGCTTCTTCTATCAGTATTGGCTTAAGCGCATTTAAAGTTTCCATCACACTTTCCAAACTCAAGGGAATGAAGTCGGGCCTTTCGCCCCAAGCTTTATTATAGATATAGACAAAATCTTTGGCAAATTGGTTCAAACCGCTTTTTTTATAATGCTTAAATTCATAAGCAGGATTTGATAATACGCGCTCCGATAACTTTCTAAACCTATCTATTTTAAATGAATTAAAGTTAATTTCCGAAGTAGTTTGCTCAAATAATTTATCATAGGCGTTTACTTCAAACAAGCTTTGGTAATAGCTCGGATTATAATTTTCTTGGTAAGATGGCTCAGAATTAGATTGTATTAATAATCCCCAATACTTATCTCTTTCACCAAAATTAATGGGCGCATCAGTTCCTTTCAAACCTTGCAATTTAAGCCAGTTTTCAGCGGCAGAAAATAGGAGAGAGGCAGCCTCTATATTATCAATACACTCAAAAAAACCAATACCGCCAATGCCAGTTTTAAATTGTTTTTCAGAATAAAACGCTGCTATTCTACCTATAATTTCTCCTAAAGTATTTTCTAAAATCCAAGCTGCGGCATTTCCATTTTTATAATGACTATTCTTCTCAGAATTAAAAATGGTTTCAATATCTGAATTTAAATGAGGAACATATCTTTTATCATTCTTATAGAATAACTTAGCACAGGTTGCAAAGCAATGCCATTGCGATTTTGTTTGAATTGGAACTAAATTCATAGATGCAAATTTCGCATTAAAGCACTTTTTGCCAAACTGTGTTTTGCACTCTTAGTTGCAATTGTTTACTTTGCTGTAAATTTTAACGATTATGTTGAACATAGGAGATAAACTACCCAATTTTGAATTAAAGGGTTTTGATGGTAAAACGTATACCCAATTTGATTATGCCGATAAATACGCTTTGGCAGTAATTTTTACTTGCAATAGTTCAACCATTTCAAAGGCTTATAGTCACCGCTTAATAAACCTTTTCGAGAAATATGAGGAAGATAGCATGGGCATTGTAGGTGTCAACTCCAATGATAGCGAACAATCTCCAGAAGATAGTTTTGAGCAAATGCAATTTGTGGCAGAGCGTCTTGGGCTTGATGATATGCACTTTCTTTTTCTCCACGATGCAACGCAAGAGGTAGCAAAAAAATTTGGCGCTAAAGTAAATCCTGAAGTATTTTTATTTAATCGCAAGAGAGAATTGGTGTATAAAGGTGCAATTGATGATTGTTGGGAAAACGAAGCAATGGTTACCGCTGTTTATCTTGAAGATGCCATTGAAGAAGCTTTGGATGGAATGGAAATTGATTACCCAGAAATCCCTGCAACTGGAACAGCCATTATTTGGAAAAAATAAGTTTGGTGCAACGCTTCGAAAGAATAGTTTGAGGTGAAAGATAAAATTGTTGTTATAACAGGGGCTTCGTCGGGTATTGGCGAGGCTTGTGCTCATATTTTTGGAAAGGCTGGGGCAAAAATTGTGTTGGCCGCCCGCAACCAAGAGAAATTGCAATTACTTGCTACACAATTAACTGCTGCAGGGGTGCAAAATTTACCAGTTACTTGCGATGTAAGGGTAGAAAAAGATTGCGAATCCCTAATTCAAAAGACAATTGCACATTACGGCCAAATTGATGTGCTTATAAATAATGCTGGAATTAGCATGCGCGCGCTATTTAAAGATACAGATTTAAATGTGCTCGAAGAATTAATGCAAACTAATTTCTGGGGAGCTGTTTATTGCACTAAATTTGCCTTGTCGTATTTGTTACAATCAAAAGGTTCAGTTATTGGCGTTAACTCATGGGCCGGTTTTACCGGACTCCCAGGTAGAACAGGCTATTCTGCTTCTAAATTTGCTTTATTAGGTTTTATGGAAGCGCTTAGAGTAGAAAATCTTAAAACAGGGATACATATTGGCAGTATTTTTCCAGGCTATACTACTTCTAATATTAGAAATACCGCCTTAAATGCAAATGGCCAAGCTCAGCAAGATAGTCCTCTGGATGAAAATAGATTAATGTCGGCCAATGAGGTGGCCGAAAATATTTTGCAAATGGCACTAAAGAGGCGCAAGTATCATATTCTTACCGCCAAAGGGAAACTAATGTATTGGATTAACAAGGTATTCCCAACATATATAGACCATCAGGTTTATAAGGTAATCTCAAAAGAAAAAGATTCCCCATTTCAAT
>JBIKKC010000191.1:0-4521 GCA_044360615.1 Bacteroidia bacterium
GATTCGGAATTTAAGAGGGTCCATGGTCTATAGTCCATGGTCGATAGTAAAAACAAGTCCACCAACTATGGTCTATGCTCATATGGTCGATGGTCCATGGTCCATAGTAAAACCAATTCCGATTACTATGGTCTATCGACTATGGACTATGGACTATGGACTATGGTCTATGGTCTATGGACTATCGACTAATTTCCCTACTTTCGCGCAATATGGAAATAGTGAATGGACAATATACCAGTAGTGGTATGTCTTTAATTGAGGTAGCAGAAAAGTTTGGAGCACCTGTTTATGTGTACGATGCAAACACAATCATTCATCAATACAACAAATTGATAAATGCATTTAAACCTCTGAATGTAAAAGTTAAATATGCCTGCAAAGCTTTAAATAATACTGCTATTTTAAAGCTACTTAAAAGTCAAGGTTGTGGTCTAGATACCGTTTCTATTAATGAAGTAAAATTGGGTCTTAGAGCTGGCTTTGAACCAAACGATATCATCTTTACACCCAATTGTGTAAGCATTGAAGAAATTCAGGAGGCAGTTGCTTTAGGGGTTCATATAAACATAGATAATATTTCTATCCTCGAGCAATTTGGTGCTTTGTATGGCAACACCATTCCATGCTGCATTCGCATTAACCCACACATTTTAGCGGGTGGTAACTCTAAAATTTCTACAGGCCATATAGATTCTAAATTTGGCATTTCGGTTTACCAATTAAGACATGTTGCTCGTGTTGTTAAATCTGCCAATATCCTAGTAAATGGCTTGCACATGCATACAGGGTCGGATATTTTAGACCCGGGGGTTTTCTTGCAAGGGGCAGAAATCCTATTCGATGCCGCAAAAGATTTCCCGCACCTTCAATTTGTAGATTTTGGTTCAGGCTTTAAAGTAGCTTATAAAGAAGGTGATATTACCGTTGACATTAATGAGTTAGGCGTTGCCATTGCAGAACGTTTTCAAGAGTTTTGCAAAGATTATGGCAGAGACTTAGAATTATGGTTCGAGCCGGGCAAATATCTAGTAAGTGAATCCGGCTATTTTTTGGTAAAAGTAAATGTACTTAAACAAACCACAGCTACTGTTTTTGTTGGTGTAGATAGCGGCTTGAACCATTTAATAAGGCCTATGCTTTACGACTCTTATCATAGCATCATTAACCTATCTAACCCAGAAGGTAAGCAACGCATTTATACCGTGGTTGGGTATATTTGCGAAACAGATACCTTTGGCTGGGATAGACAAATAAATGAAGTGCATGAGGGAGACATTCTATGCTTTAAAAATGCAGGCGCTTATGGCATCACTATGAGTAGTAATTATAATGCGCGTTTGAGACCCGCAGAAGTTTTATTATACAATGGTCAAGCTCACCTCATCCGCCAAAGAGAAACCTTTGAAGACCTCCTCCGCAACGAAATAGAATTCAATCTTAATTCATAGTTCCTAGCATAGCCAAAAAGTATAACCAAGATTTAGATAGCCAAAGTGCCTGAACCTAACCACGCACTGCAGCCAATGTAATTACCAGAAGTTTATTGGGCGCCTTAGGATTAAGTGGTACCAGTAGAACTAAGAAAAAGAGTTCTTGGTTTTAGTTTGCCTAAACCCATTACCCTAACACCTTTAAATACCGCTCTAAAGCCTGCAATTCGTAGGAGGCTACCAACTGTAAAAAATGTTCTTTATTACCATTAGATTGGGCTTCTTCTAAAGCAGAATAGTAAGCTAACCTGCTTTTTGCATCTCCTTTTATATTGGCTATTACATACCCTTTTTGCAATAATAACAGGTTCATTACCAACCTAGAGGTTCTGCCGTTTCCATCTATAAATGGATGTATGGTAACTAACCTTTCGTGCATTTCTGCAGCTAACACCACTGGATGTAGTTTTGCCTTATGAGTTTGGTACCAAATAAAATAATCTTCCATTTGCTTAGCCACTAAATAAGGTGCAGGCGTCATATGCTTGCTACCTTTAATCATCACCTGAACATTTCTGTACTTCCCTGCATGGGCATCGTCTATCCCGCGCAGCACCAATTGGTGTATTCCTAAAACTTCTCTTTCTAATAATAAGGTATTGCTCTCTGCTAATTGTTTCATGTAAGAAATGGCATCTTTATGATTGATGGCCTCCAGATGCTCTCGCATAGATTTGCCACTAATAGTTAAGCCTTCATTAATTACCAAATCCGTTTCTTTTAAGGTTAATGTATTACCTTCTATTCTGTTGCTTTCAAAAGTGTATTCTAACTCTAAAGCTTGTGCAATTCTATAGCTATCAAATTGCCTAATGGCATCCAATTGGTTTTTGAGTTTATCTATTTCTTTAAGAATAATTGCTAAATCTTTAGAAACAGCCAATTGCTTATTTGGCACTTTACTTATTTTAATTTCTGCCTCTGCTGCCTTTAAGGCATCTATAGCATATTCTTCATCTGCTAATTCGTAGATTATTTTCTCTTTAAGCCAAGCCACCATTAAGGTTTGAATAGGTATATCCAATATCTGAGCAAGTTTAACTACTTGAGCTTTGGTGGGCTTACGCGCGCCTGTTTCAAACTTGCTAACCAAGGCCTGATCTATACCTAACGTTTGCGCAAGCTCTCTGGTTAAAAGCCCCTTTTTTTCTCTAGCCGATTTAAGAAGTTGTTTCATGATTGACACTAAATAACATGACAAATATAGTCATATTTTATGTTTTTCAAATTTCTTCTTTACTTCTTAACCCAAAGCAAATTTTTTCTCCCCCCTTCCCAAACAACTTCTAATACATAAACACCATTTTGCATATTCTCTGTGACCAAATTTCTTTCTTCACTTCGAAGCAATAAACGCCCATTCATGTCATATAAACTTAATTCTACTTCCTTAAGTTGAGCAGGTAATTCAACTTGCAAATATTGGTTTCCAGGGTTAGGGTACAATTTTATGCTTAAACCAAAATCTTGCGCTTGCAATCCATTACTTCCCTCACAAAAAACTTCTTTCAAATAAGCCCAAACCTCATTGGCATAAGTTACAGGAACCAAACCAAAATCCGATGGATCATTTCCCATTCTAACCACTACCAATTTTTGAGAAGGAACTACCATTAATAATTGTCCGTTTTTTCCCAAGGCAGCATACATATCCTTAGGAGCATCGGGCGCCAGCATTCCAGGAAAAACTATCTGACTACCTGGTAGCATAAAATTACTTGTACCATTTAACCATGTTAAATAGCCATAGCCAGCATTTAATCCCTGTGAAGTATGGGTCATGGCTCTAAAGTAAGCAGTATCTGTTAAGATTTGGGTTTGATCCCACTTCCCTCGGTTCAATAATAACAAGCCATACCTTGCCATGCTGCGCGTATTGCTAAAAAAAACATTATTATAATCCATCTTTAGCCAAAGCCCATTAATACCTGTTTTATTGCGAATAACCTCATTAAAATACTGCTGATAACTTTTACCTGTTGCATTAGACAAAACTTTATCTAACAAAGTATAAGGCGCATTGTGGTAAGCCCATCGTGTTCCTGCCTCGGCTTTGTATTGCAAGCAAGTATCTGCAGTACAATCTTTATTTATATTTATCCCCTCATCCAATCCGCTGGTCATGGTAAGTTGATGCCACACCTTAATTTTACCTTCTTGTGCAGCGCTTAAGCTGGTCCAACCTCTCCCTAAATATTTAGAGCTACTATCTGTTATGTTTAAAAAACCTTGCTCTTGGGCAATCCCCACTACCATAGCTGTTAAGGTTTTACCTGCAGATGCCCAATACCAAAAACTATCTCTTTCAAAACCATCGAAATATTTCTCAAATACTATTTTCCCATCTTTTAAAACCATAAATGATTTGGTATTGGTTTCACCCAAAAAGGTAAACAACGAATCTGCTTTTTGAACACACCAACCCAAGCTGCTGGCTGAAGTAGTATCCCATGAATTTCCTATTAAAGGAGGAAAGTATAGGTTTTGAGCTTGACTTGCGAATAGGTTCAAACAAAGCAATGTTAGTAAACATAGTTTTTTCATAACTTCTTGGATGAGTATAAGCGTAATAAGTTTAAAATTTTAGAAAACTAAATTTGCAATTCACAAAAGTCGACATTTTTCAACATGTATAAATATGCGTGAATGAAAAACTACATTCGCTTTCGTTCAATCATGAAATTTTCACACTTACACGTTCATACCCAATTCTCCCTCTTAGATGGTGCTGCCGAGATTGGTAAACTTTATAAAAAAGCTATTTCGGATGGTATGCCCGCTTTGGCTATAACCGATCATGGCAATATGTTTGGCGCATTTGAGTTTGTGGCAGAAGCTTATAAACATAAAAATGAAGATGGCTCCTTAAAAGTTAAACCAATTGTGGGCTGCGAATTTTATGTGGTAGAAAACCGTCACAAAAAATCATTTACCAAAGAAGATAAAGATATTCGGTACCACCAACTCATGCTTGCCAAAAATGAGGAGGGATACCACAATCTGATTAAATTATGTTCGCTAGGATACA
>JBIKKC010000192.1:0-4504 GCA_044360615.1 Bacteroidia bacterium
CTTCATTTTGAATTAGAGTACCAGCGTTAATATCATTTACTTTTATTTCTGCCTTTCTCATTTTTTTGTTTCTAATTGTGATTAAAAAATGTTTTCCGACTTAACAGCACCCACTTCATAACCAAATAATTTAAGTACTTGGTTTACTTTATCTAAACGCAACGATTCTTTACCTTGCTCCATTTCGCGAAGGAAGCGAAGACCAACACCTGCTTTTTCTGCTAGCTCAGGCTGTGTAAGATTTGCTGCATTTCTTTTTTCTTTTACAAATGAACTTAGTTTCATTATTATACCCTTTAAGGTGCAAATATAGTAAAATCTACATTTATTATACCCTATATGGTATATTTTTATATTTATTGAGCTGATTTATACCATAAAGGGTATAATTGGTTACGATTTAATTCTTTTTTATTTGTGGATCAACTAAAGTTTAAGGCAATAAAAAAACCTGCCAAAAATCTTGACAGGTTTTAAAAATTTTGTGTGTATTAACAATAATTTGCTCCAATACACAAACCCAAACTCTTGCCGCTCTAGTAGCCCGTAGGGGAGTCGAACCCCTCTTCCCAGAATGAAAATCTGGTGTCCTAACCGATAGACGAACGGGCCATTTGTTGGGGCAGCAAAAGTAGGGCTTTTTGGGATAATTCAAAATATTTTTAAAAAAATATAAAATTGAGATTCTGTATTAGTACCTAAACTAAAGATGGTTTCTCAAACATAATTTCTTAGGCCCAATAGCTTAAACTCCCAAATTCTTTATTTTCTTCTCTTTAAACAATTATCTTCGCAGGATTAATTTAACATTTAAAACAGCGAAACTATGAAAGTTGGTATCAACGGTTTTGGGCGCATTGGTCGCCTAGTTTTTAGGGCAGCAATCAATAACCCAAATGTAGAAATTGTAGGCATTAACGACCTTATTGAGGTAGATTATATGGCCTACATGCTTAAGTACGATTCTACCCATGGCATTTTTAAAGGTGATATTGCCGTTAGCAATGGTAACCTTGTAGTAAACGGTAAAACTATCCGCGTTACTGCAGAAAAAGATCCTGCTAATCTTAAATGGGATGAAATTGGTGCAGAATATGTTGTTGAATCTACTGGTTTATTTTTAACACAAGAAACGGGTGCAAAGCATATCGCTGCTGGTGCAAAGCGTGTCATTATGAGCGCTCCTGCCAAAGACGATACCCCAACTTTTGTAATGGGTGTTAACCACCTTAAATACACGGCAGACATGAGCATCGTTTCTAATGCTTCTTGTACTACCAACTGTCTTGCCCCTATTGCTAAAGTTTTAAACGATAACTTCGGAATTTTAGAAGGCTTAATGACAACCGTTCACGCAGTTACTGCAACGCAAAAAACTGTGGATGGACCTTCTGCTAAAGATTGGAGAGGTGGCCGTGGTGCTTACCAAAATATCATCCCTTCTAGCACTGGTGCTGCTAAAGCAGTAGGTTTAGTTATTCCAGAATTAAAAGGAAAATTAACAGGTATGAGCTTCCGTGTTCCTACTCCAGATGTTTCTGTAGTAGATTTAACTTGCCGCTTAGAAAAAGGTGCAAGTTATGATACCATTAAAGCGGCTATGAAAAAAGCTTCTGAAAATGAAATGAAGGGTATTCTTGGTTATACCGAAGATGAAGTAGTAAGCAACGACTTCCTTGGCGATGCACGCACTTCTATTTTTGATGCCAAAGCAGGTATCTCTTTAAATGATAATTTTGTTAAAGTGGTTTCATGGTACGATAACGAATGGGGTTACTCTAATAAAGTGGTAGACCTTATTTGCCACATGGATACAGTAAAATAAAAAAAAAGTCTCAGAGAAATCTGAGACTTTTTTGTTTAATACAATTGCTAAGAAGAATTAAGCTTCTTTCTTGTTCCAAGTTTTGCAGTAACCTTCTGTTGTAACCGGACCTTTAAACAATTGGCAACCTCCACAACCATTGGCTTGGGTGCCTGGCTGGTAAAAACGGCAGTTGCTGCAATTCTTTTCTGCTTCCACAGATTTTGCAACGTAACCCAATGATTCGCGTTGTTTTAAATCTGCTTCTGCAATACCTGTCATGTCTGTACAATCTGCAGTTGCCGCAGGAGCTGCTGCTTCTGGCGCTGGTTCTGGCGTAGCTGCAGGTGCTGTAGCATTTTCTGTCTTAGGTGCATCACCTCCGCAGGCCGCAACCAATACACTTGTAGATAAGGCCCCAAAGGCAAACGTTTTAATAAATTTTTTTCTGTCCATGTTATATTAATTTTAAAGATGTTTCGTGTTCAAACTTACAAATTAGAACAAGGACCATGTAAAAGTAGTTTGTAATAATAATAATTTAGAATAAGACTAATTAAGCCTTAACCCATCACCTGATATACATAAAAACCAATGGCTAAAACAGCTGCTAACCAAATCAAATTAATCAGTGCTTTAATCATCATACTAATATAAGCCAAAACAGCAATGACTAAAAAAACAGCACCAATGGTAAGGAGCTCATTTTGATAAGAGGCCAAATAACTAATATCTTTAACCTGCAATGAATGCATCAATTCCTTACCAAAAGGGTAACTGGGTTTCTTATCCAAATAGCTCACATTAACATATTCCAAAAAAGCCTTTCCCGCAATTATGGGCGAGGCTATCATGAGCACAAGGCTTAGCAACTTCTTAAGCAACTTCATCATTACAATTAAGCAATTGCTTTTTCAACGTCTTCTAAAATAGCATCGCAAGCGCTATGATTTTCTTGCAATAAAGCTTTTGCCTTGGCTACTATTTCTTTTGCATAGGCTTCATCTTTTAAGCCCTTTGCATTTACTAAAACATTAAAGTAAGCGCCGCGCACAGCCGTTTTTATACAAAGAACGCCCACACCCGCATCGGTAATAGAATTTTGATTTCCTTTAATTACCATTTCTTTTAGCATAGGTAAAATTCCATAAGCTGTTTGCATCACCTCAAATGGAACTTCACAGGCATATTTAGTAGCCGCTTCTATGGCTGCTGTTCTTGCTTTCTTTTCGGCTTCATTGCTTTTTGGCAAACCAAAAGCTTCCATAATTTTATTAAAAGCCTTGGTATCTTCATCTACCGCTTTAAGTAATTTGTCTTTGGTGGCTTGACCCAAAGCAGCCCATTTACTAAAGTCTTCGTATTGTGCTTCCCATCCTCTTTTACCTGCACTTAAATTGGCCACCATGGTTCCTAAAGAAGCACCTAAACTACCCACATAAGCACTAATAGAGCCACCGCCAGGGGCAGGACTCTCACTAGCAGTTTCATCTGCAAAGGCGCGTAGGTTCAACCCGATTAGTTTCTCATCTGAAGCGTTACGTAATTTATATTCTATAATTTTCTGTTGCGGATCAAAAGGTCCTAACTCATCTAAGCCCAAAGATTTAATGGCTATTTGAATTAACTCGGTCTCACTTACACCTATGGAACGCTTCTGCTTTTGTAAGAAATATTTACCCGCTTCTAGCATGGCTTCTAAAGGAATTAAGCCAACCAATTCTGAGCCTGTTACTCTTAATCCTCTGCGGTCTGCACTTTTACACACTTCATCAAAAGCTTTATGAACCGGCGTTATCTTATAATTGGTTAGGTTCATGCTTATTTGGGCAATGCCATATTCTTCTATGAACCAACCTATAGCTTTACACGCTTTTAGTGTACCTGGAATGCGCACATCATTGCCTTCTGCATCCTTTACCACCTTGCCTGTAATTGGGTCGCCTTCGCGCTTTACCCTACCCGCCTCGCGCACATCAAAAGCTACAGAATTTGCCAAGCGCACAGATTTTGTATTAAGGTTAATATTATAGGCAATTAAGAAATCTCGCGCACCTATTACCGTGCCCCCTGCGCGTTCGTTAAACACACTTGGTCCAAAATCTGGCTTCCATTCTGGTAATTTAATTTTATCAAAAAATCCTTCATACTCTCCTCCCCTAATCACAGATAAATTATTGCGCTCTTTGTTAGGTTGTGCATACTCGTAAAGGTAGGCAGGTATGGCTAATTCTTTGCCCACACGTGAGGCTAACTTAACCGCCCAAGCCGCAGTTTCTTCCATGCTAATGCCGCTTACAGGTATTAACGGACAAACATCTGTAGCGCCCATGCGCGGGTGTTCGCCCTTGTGTTTGCGCATATCTATAAGTTCTGAGGCTTTTTTAATTGCCAAAAATGCCGCCTCAATAACTGGTTCTGGCTCGCCCACAAAAGTTACTACCGTTCTATTGGTAGCCTTTCCAGGGTCAACATCCAATAACATTACGCCAGATACTTTCTCAATTTCATCCGTAATCTGCTTAATAATACTTAAGTCGTTTCCTTCGCTAAAATTAGGAACACATTCTATTAGTTGTTTCATATTTGTTTTAAGTTTTAAGTGTTAAGTGTTAAGTTTTGAGTTTTAAGTTTTGGGTTTTGGTCACCCGTCATCCGTCACCCGTCCTCCGTCACCCGTCCTCCGTCATCCGTCATTTA
>JBIKKC010000193.1:0-4480 GCA_044360615.1 Bacteroidia bacterium
GCCGATTCTTACGAAAGAGTATTGCGTGAAGCCAAAGAAAAAGCGATGGAAGAAATGATTGTTGAAGCAAGAATCTTAGGAGCAGATGCCATTATTGGTATCGATTTAGATTATGAAACCCTTGGACAAAGAGGCAGTATGTTGATGGTGAGTGCTACTGGAACTGCGGTTAAGTTTTGAGGTAAGAGTTAAGAGGTAAGAATTAAGAGTTATTGGTTATGAGGGATTATGATTTTACGGTGGCAGAGCGCTTGATGCGTTATGTGCAAATAGATACTACGGCTGACCCAAACTCGGATACGCAGCCTTCTTCGATGAAGCAAAAAGACTTGAGCAAACTCTTGGTTCAAGAATTATTAGAGATGGGAATAAGCGATGCAGAATTAGATGAACATGGTTATGTGTATGCTACCATTCCGGCTACAACATCTATTGGTTTACCTGTTATATGTTTCTGCGCGCATGTAGATACAGCGCCAGATTGCAGTGGTACTAACGTTAAACCAATTTTGCACAAAGCTTGGGATGGAAGCGATTTAGTTTTGCCAGACGATACACAAGTTATCATTAGTAAAACAAATCATCCCTATTTAAATGAACGTATTGGAGATGATATTATCACCGCTTCTGGCTTAACTTTATTAGGGGCAGATGATAAAGCTGGGGTAGCCATAATCATGGACTTAGCCCGGTATTTAATGCAGCATCCTGAGGTGGCTCATGGTAAAATTAGAATTTTATTTACACCAGATGAAGAAATTGGAAGAGGCGTAAATAAAGTGAATATGCAAAAACTAGGGGCTAATTTTGGTTATACTTTAGATGGTGGTGAACGCGGCCATTTAGAAGGAGAATCATTTTCTGCCGATGCTTGCACGGTTTACTTTCATGGCATAAGCGCACATCCTGGTTATGCCAAAGGTAAAATGGTGAATGCGCAAAAAGTAGCAGCCTATTTCTTAAGCTTACTACCTTCAGATACATGGTGTCCGGAGGCTACGGAAGGTTATGAAGGTTTTGTACACCCAGTTGCCATGGAAGGTAATTTAGAAGATGCTAAAGTGCAATTTATTGTGCGCGATTTTAAAACTTCGATGTTGCGCGAATACGAAAACAGATTAGAAGGCTTGGCTCAAAACGCAATTGAAAAATTCCCTGGTGCTGCTTACCGCATAGAAATTTCAGAGCAATATAGAAACATGCGCGAAATTTTAGACCAACATCCTTTGGTGATGGAGCTTGCCGAAAGGGCCTACAAGCTTAGTGGTTTAACGACTGAAATTAAAAATATAAGAGGTGGTACAGATGGTTCAAGACTCTCTTTTATGGGATTGCCTTGCCCTAATATTTTTACAGGCGAAATGGGAATTCATAGCAAGCAAGAATATGTAAGTGTACAAGATATGCAGAAAGCTGTTGAGGTTTGCGTAAATATTGTTACGCAATTGCCTCAATAATATCCTGACGCGTGATGATATGTACATCACCCATTAAGTTTTTTACCATTACGGCTGCATTTTCTTTGGTAATCATTCTGCTAACCTCTTCCAGACTAGCGTTTGGTGCAACAAATGGGAAAGGTGGGTTCATTACTTCTTTTACCAATTTGCCTTTTATTTCGCTGTTTTCTAGAAGTAAGTTAAATAGTGAATTATCATTTAAGGAGCCGGTGAACTCCCCTGCTTCATTTGTTACAGGAAGTTGAGAAATAAAGAACTTGCGCATTAATTTTAAGGCGGCTTCAACGCTTTGTTCTTCTTTGGCAGTTACCAATTTTAAATGCTTATGACTCTCAATTAAATTAATGGCTTTGGTTTGTTCGTTCATTAAGAAACCGCGGTCGCGCATCCAATCTTCATTAAACATTTTGCCTAAGTATCTTGTGCCATGGTCGTGGAAGATTACCACTACCACATCACCCTCCTTAAACAGGTGTCGCATTTGCATTACCCCCGCCATAGCAGAGCCTGCAGAGTTACCTGCAAAGATGCCTTCCTCTCTAGGAATGCGGCGCGTCATCATGGCTGCATCCTTATCGGTAACCTTTTCAAAATGGTCTATTAAACTAAAGTCGACATTGGCAGGTAAAAAATCTTCTCCAATACCTTCGGTGATATATGGATAAATTTCATTCTTGTCAAAAATGCCCGTCTCTTTGTATTTCTTAAAAACAGAACCGTAGGTATCAATACCTAAGATTTTAATATTGGGGTTTTGTTCTTTCAAATATTTTGCGGTGCCACTAATGGTTCCGCCTGTACCCACACCCACTACCAAATGTGTAATCTTTCCTTCGGTTTGAGCCCAAATTTCTGGTCCAGTACTCTCATAATGGGCTGAGGCATTAGACAAATTATCGTATTGATTGGGCTTCCATGAATTAGGAACTTCATTAATTAAGCGGCTAGAAACCGAATAATACGAGCGCGGATCTTCCGGTTCTACATCGGTTGGACAAACAATTACCTCTGCCCCAAAAGCCTTTAGCGCATCCACTTTTTCCTTGCTTTGTTTGTCGGTAGTAGTAAAAATACATTTATAGCCCTTAATTACCGAAGCAATGGCCAAACCCATACCAGTATTGCCACTTGTGCCTTCAATAATGGTATAACCGGGCTTTAACAAACCTGCTTTTTCTGCATCTTCAATCATTTTAACCGCCATTCTATCCTTAATAGAATTGCCAGGATTGGTAGTTTCAATTTTTGCTAAAACAGTGCAAGGCAGCTCTTTAGTAATCTTATTAATTTTTACTAAGGGAGTATTCCCTATTGTTTCGAGTATGTTATGATGCCACATGCGGCAAAGCTATGAATTAATGTTTAGAAATAGCATATTTGCGAATAGAAAGCAATTCGCATTGAACCTAAGCCTTAGAAAAATAAGCCTCAATAAATACAATAGCCTTCAAATCTTTCAGTTTCTGAGGTTTGGAAGCATGTTTGCGATATCCATATTATTGGCAAAAATTACTTATGGCAGGTTTACCTCAGGCTATGGCACGCTTATTTTAAGTCGCCATGAGATGTTGATGCTGTTAAGTTCTAGCTTAACATTTTTCTGGGTATCGAGTATTTGTAATACGCTTATCCCCTTTTACCATGCCTCGGATGAGGATAAAAAAAAGCGAATTCTTTTTAATGCCTTTGCTGTTCTCACCATTTTTAGTTTGTTGGCAGGCATTGCTACGGCTGTTATAGGGCATGTTAAATATGGTAAGGACGCAGATTTATTTCAAATGTTTGCTTTGGTGGTTTTCTTAAATACACCCACATTTATAACAGATTATATTTTTTATTTAAAAGGCAAATACCGCTCCTTAATTATTTGGGGAATAGTGAGTTTCTCGGCGCATATGCTCTTGTTGTGTTTGCCCATTTATATGAAGCAAACCTTAAATCTGGCTGTGAATCTTTTGGTTATTTTGGCTTTGCTAAAGTTTAATTATACCGTCATTATTTTAATGAAATACAGCAGTATTACTTTTCATACTAAACTTATTAAAGAGTTTATGCTTAAAGTAATGCCATTTATGTTCTCTATTTTATTGGCAGGTAGCATGGATTACATCAATAGCTTTATTGTAGAATATTACTACTCTGATACAGATTTTGCCATTTTTAGATATGGTGCCAAAGAGCTACCTATTTTTCTAATTATGGCCAATTCTTTAAGCAATATTTACAGTGGCGAAATTGCCAATTTTTATAAAGCCAATAATTTAGAATTAGGACTTCAAAAGTTAAAAGCGAGCTCTAGAAAACTGATGCGGTGGCTATTTCCGCTAACCATCCTGTTAATTTTTATAAGTAAGTATTTTTTCAAGGTGGCTTATAACGATGATTTAATTTCTGGCTATAAAATTTTTAATATTTACCTACTGCTTATCATAAGCAGAATGTTGTTTCCACAAACGGTAATTATGGGCATGATGAAAAATAGAATATTCTATTTGGTGAGCACCAATTACCTTATTTTAAACATCATTCTTTCGTTTTGGTTTGTAAGTTTTATTGGCATTGAAGGGATTGCTTATGCCACTGTCATAGCCTATTTGGTAGAAAAAATTCTACTCATGGTTTATTGCAAAATGGAAGGTATTGATGTAAGGAAATTTACCGCTTTAGGAGAGTACATTGTATACAGTGCTTTAACCCTATTTGCCTTTTACCTGAGCTTAAACTATGATATTGCTCAATTGTGGCAATAGCTATTTTAACTTTCTAATCCCTAATCTTAGCGAGTTTCCAATAACAATAATGTCTGTAAAGGCCATAGGCATAGCGCCCAACATAGGATGCATAAAACCGGCTGCTGCTAAGGGAATACACAACACATTATAGAAAAATGCCCAGAACAAATTTTGCTTAATGGTAGTATAGGTCATTTTGCTAATTTGATGCGCCTCTTTAATGGCACGCAAATCTTGATGGGTAATTATGATGCTAGAAGTTTGAATAGCAATATCTGAAGCTTTGGT
>JBIKKC010000194.1:0-4477 GCA_044360615.1 Bacteroidia bacterium
TTGCCATCCTTTATAAGAAATTAAAACCTGCTTATTACCTGCTTCAAATTGTGCATGCTCCTCACCCATTCTAAACAAATGCGCTTTGTCGTAAGTTATAATTTTTCCGTTAGGTTCAACCCATAAAAAACGATTATAAAACTTGCCTTCTTCTTTAATCATGAGGCTTCCGCAAACAGCGACACCTTTTTCATTTGCCCATTTCTGCATCCATTTTACAGCAATTCCATCCATAGATACTGATAGCTTTTTTGCCTCCATAGAAAAGCCTGTACTAAAAACTTCAGGCAGAATTAATACATCCGTTTCATGGTTCAAACCAGAAATTAGTTTATTAAAGTTTTCTAAATTTTCTGCTTCACTTTCCCATACCAAGGGTTGTTGAAAGATTGTCAGCTTTAGTTCATTTGAATCCATTTTTCGATTTAGTTAATAATTTAACAAGCTCTTCCATGCCTTCGGAAGCTCCTTTCATGATATGCGTGAAGTTATATCCTTTAAAGCCAGGCATCGGCTTGGGGTCAATTAAAAACAAAGGAACATCGTAATTTACGTATTGAACCAAACCTGCGGCAGGATAGACTTGTAGCGAGGTTCCAACAATTAAAAACACATCGGCTTGTGCTACAATTTGAGCAGCTTTTTCTATCATTGGAACAGCCTCGCCAAACCACACTATATGCGGCCTAAGCTGGGAACCCATTTCACATAAATCGCCCATGTTCAGATTATTCCCGTTAATTGGATAAACTAAATATGGATTTTTAGTACTCCTGCTTTTATTTAATTCCCCATGCAAGTGTAGTATGTTAGAGCTACCACCTCTTTCGTGCAAATCATCCACATTTTGTGTAATTACACTTACCCTAAAATGCTTTTCTAGCTTAGCGAGCAAAATATGAGCTTGATTTGGTTGAGCTTCATTGCAAGCATTTCTTCTTAAATTGTAAAATTCTAGTACTAATTCTGGATTCCGTTCAAAGGCCTCTGGCGTAGCTACATCCTCAATTTTATGGCCTTCCCAAAGGCCGCCACTATCTCTAAAAGTTTGAATGCCACTTTCTGCACTTATTCCTGCTCCGGATAATACAACTAAATGAGGCTTTTGTTTGTCATACATAAGGTGTAAATTTACATAAAATTTGAGAACGGTTCAAGCTGAAACAAAAAAAAATATATAGTTTATTTATTGCCTTTTTATGGCTATTTGCTATAAAAGTGAGTGCGCTAAATTTACCACAGAACTATATAAAGTTCATGGAAAATAAAGGGCAATGGCCAGCTAATGTGCTCTTTAAAGCCGATTTACCTATTGGAAATTTATTTATTGAAAAGAATCAGTTAACCTATTTATTTATTGACAAGGAAGCTACCCATGAATTGCAACATGGAAAGGATATTAAGAAAGTACATTTTCATTCGGTTAAGGTAAAATACAACAATGCAAATCCCTTTCCAGGCATAGAAAAGCTTGAACCAACCCAAGAATATTACAATTTTTTTGTAGGCGATAATACCAAACATGCCACCAATGTTAAAGCATATAATAAAGTTGTAATAAATAATATTTATCCAGGTATCGACCTCGAAATAATTTCTAAGGGAACAGGCGTTAAGATCAATTATATAGTGAAGCCCGGTGCCAATCCTAATCAAATACAATTAGAATATTTAGGTGCCGATGATTTGGCAATTAAAGCAAATCAATTGCATGCTACCACCAGCCTAGGCGAGCTTTTAGAGGATCAGCCTATAAGTTATCAAATGCAAGGAGGTAGTCAAAAAAGTATAGTTACACAATATATTTTAAACCAAAATAAAATTACTTTTAATGTAGGAAAGTACAATAGAAGTTTACCCTTAACTATTGATCCAGAAGTTGTTTTTGGAACTTATATGGGTAGTGCTGCAGATAATTTTGGCTTTGCAGCGAGCTATGATTTAAATGGGAATGCCTATGGTGCAGGAACTGTGTATGCGGCAAATTTTCCAACTCTTGCAGGAGCCTATGATATAACCTTTGCAGGTGGCAATGATGCCGATGGAGAATATGCCAGAGACGCATTTATAGCTAAGTTTAATGCATCTGGAACCACTTTACTTTATACCAGTTTTCTTGGCGGAGTTGATAACGAGCAACCTCATTCTGTTACATGTGTGCCAAGCACAGGTGATGTAATTATATTTGGCACTACTTACTCTTCTGATTTCCCAACCACCAATTCTGCTCACGATAAAACTTATGGAGGAGGTTATGATGTTTTTATTACAAGACTAAGTGCAGGGGGAAATATTTTACAAGCCTCAACCTTTTTGGGAGGCGCAAATGATGACGGAATAACAGGTATTGCGAATAGAGGTTTTAATATGCAAATTAATAACCTTCCTTATAATTACGCTGATTGGTTTAGAGGAGAAGTAATTATAGATTTAGCAGGCAATATTGTTGTTTCTACCTGTACCAAAACAACACATCTGCAAGGCATGCCGCTCATTAATGCTACACAGCCAATTTATGGGGGAGGCTTTCAAGATGGGTTCATTGCAAAGTATAATGGTAACTTAAGTACAATTTTGTTTAGCACTTATATAGGCGGCAGCGGCGATGATGCAGCTTATTCTGTTTGTGCTACCAAAACCAATGAACTTATTGTTGGAGGTGGAACAAGTAGTTTGAATTTGGCTTTTGGTACGCCAGCCTCTGCTCCTAGTGGTGGAACAGATGGTTTTATTGCAAAACTTAGCAGTTCTGGTGCTAGGCAACGCATAATTTATACTGGTACTACCTTTTACGACCAGGTTTTCTTTGTGGCAACAGATGATCAAAATAGGGTTTATGCCATGGGGCAAACAGCTGGCAATATGAATATGAGCCCTGGAGTTTATGGGCAAATAAATGGGAAACATTTTGTACAGCAATACAATTCTGATTTAACTAATCTTCTGCGCACAACTACATTTGGTAAAACGGTTTCAACTCAGCCCTCTTTATCTCCTTCTGCCTTTATGGTAGACGTTTGTGGAAGAATTTATATTAGCGGCTGGGGAGGCGGCACCAACCAAAGTTACCATAATGGATTGGATAACTTATTTGGATTTCCAACTTCTGCGGATGCCTTTCAGAAAAATACAGATGGTTCAGATTTTTATTTGATGGTATTGGGGCCAAACTTTAGTAATTTATTATACGGCACCTATTATGGCGGTGGGCAAAGTCAAGAGCATGTAGACGGTGGAACTAGCCATTTCGACCCTTCAGGAGTTATTTATCAAAGCGCATGTGCAGGATGTGGGGGATTTAGTGATTTCCCAACTTCAAAAGATGCCTACTCTAAAGTAAATCCCGGTAAACGCGCATACAATACCACAGTGGGTGGCTGTAATTTGGGTTTATTTAAATTCGACATGCGCACCTATTTAATTCCACCAGTTGTGCGCGATACTACCCTTGTTTTGATTGCAGGTAAAATGCTTGAATTTGATTTTTATGCCACAGATGCAGGCAACGATATGCTTACCTTTAGTGCAAGCGGCGATTTATTGACTAAAGTACCTAACCCGGCTAATATTAGTGTTATTAGTTCCAATCCAGGCATTTTACATGCAAGGTTAAGTTGGCAATCTTTGTGTAGCGACTTTGGTTCAGACACTTTTAGAATTGAGGTGATGATTGAAGACGGCGCCTGCCCTACCCCTAACCAAAAAACCGCAACCATAAAAGTAGTTTTAATTTCTGAACCTATACCTGCCCCATTTCCGCAATGTGTAAAAGCAGTAAACGATAACACATTACAATTAGATTGGATAAGAAACTTGCCAAATAGTGATTTTAATAAATATATCATATTACGATCGGTAGATCCAGACCCAATGCTGCCTTATGATTCTAGCAGCAATCAATTATTAAATGGATATACAGATTTTAACGCGCCAGAAAATTTTAATTTAAATTATTGTTACCAAATTTTAAGTCTAAATAGTTGCCGATTGCCTGGAGATACCTCGCGTAAAATTTGCTCTTTGGTAAAAGATGATACTAGCTCAACACCAGCCTTTACTAACCTTGGTACCGAGTTAATTAGGTTAAGAGCTTTTGATACATTGTTTAAAATTGTAACGGTTTTAGATACAGATCCTAAAGATTCTGTATTTGCTAAGTTAACCGGCAGCTTCCTAGATGCTAAGAAAGGAATAGTAATTAGCAACAATGATTTAGGATTAGCAACAACAACTATTTCGTGGGTACCAACATGCGAAGATATTGGAAAAGATACGCTAGAAATTATCATGCATATCAGAGATAATACTTGTCCGGCATTTAGGCAAGGTATTAAGAAAATACAATTTCTGGTTGAACCTATGCTGCAGCCAAAATCGCCACGCATCTACTGCCCTAAGCGGATTAATGATGATAGTATTTTATTAGAATGGCCTAATTATCCTGCAACTGTTTTTACTCAAAAATTGTACTTATTTA
>JBIKKC010000039.1:0-13655 GCA_044360615.1 Bacteroidia bacterium
CTTTAATGTATACGCTGTAGAATGGAATGAAAGTAAAATTGATTTTTTTGTAAACAATTATCTTTATAAAAGAATTACACCCGGTGAGGTGTCTGGTGAGTGGGTATTTAACCAACCATTTTTTATTATCATGAATATTGCTGTGGGTGGTAACTTTGTTGGTCCACCTAATGAATTTACACCATTTCCAGGGACTATGACCATTGACTATGTTAGAGCGTATAAAGAAAAATAATCAGGAATAGAAAAAATCATAATGTCAGTTCAAAAACAAGTTATAGAAGAATCTTTAGTAGAAATAAAGAGACTGAAAATAGAAGGCGAAAATTTCTTTTGTATTTCTAATCATGATGCAATGCGTCCGTTTTTTATGAGTATTGTAAGCGACTCACATCATTGGCTGTTTATCTCTAGTAATGGTGGACTTACTGCTGGCCGTAAAAATGCTGAACATGCGCTATTCCCTTATTATACTGCGGATAAAATTACAGAGTCGCATGACACTACCGGTTCCAAGTCAATATTTCAAATCATTCAAAATGATCAAACATTTATTTGGGAACCATTTTCTGAACGCAATAATACCTTGTTCAACACCACTCGTAATCTTTATAAAAATACTATAGGGAATAAAATTATTTTCGAAGAGATTAATCATAACTTCGAACTAACATTTAGGTACGAATGGAACTCAAGTAATATTTATGGGTTTGTACGTAAATCTTCCTTGATAAACGATGGTAAAAAAGACCTAACGATTAATATTCTGGATGGCATACAAAACATTATGCCAGATGGGGTAGGTAGCGACTTGCAAAACTCAACTAGTATTCTTGCAGATGCCTACAAGCGAAATGAACTAGACCCTAGCTCTGGTATGGGCATATTTGCATTGAGTGCTATTATAGTAGATAAGGCTGAACCAAGTGAAGCGCTTATGGCAAATGTAGCTTGGTCACTTGGATTTGAAAATCCATTGTACTTGATTTCATCATTACAACTCAATGCATTTAGAAAAGGACTTCCTTTGACACAAGAATTAGATGTAAAGGCAGAACGAGGAGCATATTTCATCAATAATAAAATTACCCTTGCACCAGGAAGTAAAAAGCATTGGCTTATAGTAGCAGATGTAAATCAAACTCAGGCCAATGTTGTAAATCTAATTAATGAAATTAAAAGCAACCCAAATCTTGAAAAGCAATTAACAGACGATATTGAGCTTGGCACGAAACGTCTGATGGAATTGAATGCATCTTCTGACGGCATTCAATTATCTAACGATGTTTATAGAGATACAAGGCATTTTTCAAATACCCTTTTCAATATTATGCGGGGAGGTATCTTTGATTTTAATTATCAAATTGAAAAATGGGATTTGATTAAATCTATTGCTACTGCGAACAAGTCAGTTTATGAGAATCACAAAGAGTTATTACAAGGCTTGGAGGAAACATTCACTGTTTTTGAGTTAGAGAAAATATATACTCAAGCTAAGGATAAAGATTTTAAGAGACTTTGCATTGAATACCTTCCATTAAAGTTTAGCAGAAGGCACGGTGATCCAAGCAGACCTTGGAATAAGTTTTCTATCAATACTAGGAGCGCGGTAGACCATTCTAAAATCCTTGATTACGAAGGAAACTGGCGAGATATTTTTCAGAATTGGGAGGCCTTGTCAATTTCATTCCCTTCACTTACCAAAAGCATGATTCATAAGTTTTTAAATGCTACCACTTTTGAGGGATATAATCCGTATCGCTTAACAAAGGGTGGTTTTGACTGGGAAACGGTGGAGCCTGATAATCCTTGGTCATACATTGGTTATTGGGGAGATCATCAGATCATTTATTTGCTAAAATTATTAGAAATTAATGAGAAATATTTTCCAGGCCAACTGAGCAGTCAATTTAGTGAAGAGCTTTTTGTATATGCAAATGTGCCATACAAAATAAAGAAGTATCAAGAGATTGTAAAAAATGCAAAAGACACCATTGAGTTTGATGAGGAGTTGGATGCCAAGATTAGGAAAAAAAGGGAGGCTATGGGCTCTGATGCAACTCTTTTGTTGGCTCAAAATGATAAAATATATAATGTAAATTTTATAGAAAAGATTCTAGCCAGTGTTTTGTCTAAACTCTCTAATTTTATACCTGGTGGTGGCATTTGGATGAACACACAAAGGCCAGAATGGAATGATGCAAATAACGCTCTTGTTGGAAATGGTGTATCAGTAGTAACACTCTGTTACCTTAGAAGATTCTTAGTGTTTTTTGAAAAGTTGGTTGAGCAAACAAGTGAAGAGCGTGTAGCGCTATCTAACGAATTGATTATTTTCTTCAAAAAGATTCATTCAACGTTGGAAGAAAATGCCCCCTTGTTGAAAAGTGAGATTAACAACGAACAACGAAAGCTTATAATCGATAGCTTAGGAGAAGCAGGAAGTGATTATAGAAATCTTATTTACAAGCAAACTTTTTGGGGGGAGAAAAGAACTATTTCTTACCGAAGATTAAAAGCATTTATTAAATTAAGTATAGAGTTTACAGAACATACCATCAATGCAAATAAGCGTGATGATAATATGTATCATTCTTATAATTTGATGAGTTTTAAAAACAATAAAGAAGTTTCTATTACTTATCTCAATGAAATGCTTGAAGGACAGGTTGCTGTGCTAAGTTCTGGCTATTTATCTCCTAAAGAGGCAATGAACTTGTTGGACAGCATGAAGCATAGCGCGCTCTTTCGCCCAGATCAGTATAGTTATTTATTGTATCCTGATAAAAAACTGCCTAAATTTTTAGAGAAAAACAACATACCTAAAAATGCCATAGAACAATCAAAGCTTATTCAAATGATGCTTTCTTCTGGAGACAAGTCGTTAGTTGAACAAGACATTAAAGGGGAGTACCATTTTAATGGCAATTTTAAAAACGCTTCTGACTTGAGTGATGCCATAACAAAATTAGACAATCAGAAGTATGGCGAACTCATTACTAAAGAAAGACAGACACTATTAGAAGTTTTTGAAGCCGTGTTTGATCATAAATCATTTACTGGCCGTTCTGGTACATTTTATGGTTACGAAGGTCTTGGTTCAATCTATTGGCACATGGTTTCTAAGCTTCAATTAGCTGTTCAAGAAGTATGTTTACAAGCCATACAAACTAATGAGACTGCCGAGGTAATAGGTAAACTTTTAGAACATTACTACGAAATCAATGCAGGAATTGGTGTACATAAATCACCTTCTCTTTATGGTGCTTTTCCTACAGACCCATACTCGCATACACCAGCAAACAAAGGCGCGCAACAACCGGGAATGACGGGGCAGGTAAAGGAAGATATTTTAAGTAGATTTGGTGAGTTGGGAGTTTTTGTGGCTGATGGGTGTTTATATTTTAACCCATGCCTTTTGCGTAAAGACGAGTTTACTGCTCAAGAACGCACTTTTAATTATGTTACCTTAAATAAAGAACATAAAACGTTTGCTCTTCCTGTAGGTTCTATTTGTTTTACCTATTGCCAATTACCTGTAATTTATAACTTGTCTGATGAAAATTACCTAGAAATTGAAAAGAAAGATGGCACTTTGATGAAGCAAAATTCTCTCTACTTAAATAGGGAGAATAGCACACACATTTTTTGCAGAACTGGCGAAATAACTAAAATTACAGTACATGTTAAAAAGTCGATCTTAAAGTAATTGCATGCAGAAGTTTGGCTTAAAATACTTTTTTTTACTCTTAGTAATAATTAATCTAAGCTCGTGCAATTTTCAAAGCGGCGCCAATAAGGGAAACCATTCGGAGTTTAACAAAACTGCCGCTCAAATTTTAGGAGATTCTAACTACATAGCTATATGTTATGGAGGTTATAGAACAAATTCTCGAGATACACAACCTACCCTAACTCAACTTAAAGAAGATTTGAGAATAATACGTGCTATGGGTGCAAAAGTACTCCGAACTTATAACACTCAATATGTAGAGATAGATAATTTGTTGAAGGCAATTTCAACGTTGAAAGAAGAAGACCCAACTTTTGAAATGTATGTAATGCTTGGAGCTTGGATAGATTGTGAAAATGCTTGGTCTAATGCAGAACCCAATCATGAAAAAGAAAATTTAAAAAGCAATACTGAAGAAATTGCAAGGGCAGTTAAATTGGCAAATCAATACCCAGCTATTGTAAAAGTGATATCTGTTGGTAATGAAGCTATGGTGAAATGGGCTACGAGTTATTATGTTTCGCCAAGTATTATTTTAAAATGGGTAAATCATTTACAGAAGTTAAAAGTAGAAAATGGATTGCCCAAAGATTTATGGATTACATCCTCTGATAATTTTGCTTCTTGGGGCGGTGGAGATTCCTCTTATTATGTTGATGATTTAAAGAAATTGTACCAAGCTGTTGATTATGTCTCTATTCATACTTATCCCATGCACGACACACATTACAATCCTGTTTTTTGGGGATTGAAAGCCAGTGAAAAGGGCTTAAACAAAGTTGAAAAAATTGATTCGTTGATGATTCGTGCGTTAAACTATGCAAAAGAACAGTACCATAGTGTAAACAGATTTATGCATTCAATTGGAGTGGAAAAGCCTATTCATATTGGTGAAACGGGCTGGGCAACTCAATCTGATGGCTTTTATGGAAAGGATGGGTCGAAGGCATGTGATGAATACAAATCAGCTAGGTATTATCAATTGATGAGGGAATGGACAAATAAAGAGAAAATAACTTGCTTCTATTTTGAAGCTTTTGACGAGAAGTGGAAGGATGCTAAGAATCCCAATGGCTCTGAAAATCATTTTGGAGTATTTACAATTGAGGGTAAAGCCAAGTATGCTTTGTGGGGATTGTTGGATCAAGGCGTTTTTAAAAACTTAACAAGAGACGGCAGGCCAATTGAAAAAACTTATAATGGCATAAAAGAGGATTTACTTTATACCGTTGAATTGCCTTAAGGTTAAAAAATAAAAAATGAAGAATATAAAACCCCACTTCTGCTGCTTTAATTTTATATCATTGGTATTGATTAGTATGTTTTTTATTCAATGTTCAAATGAAGAAAAAATGATTATGAATGTATACGAAACCTCTGAAAGTGGCAATGCACTTACCTTAATCAATGCGTTTCAAACCGCTGACCAAACTTTAACTATTCGGGTTGATCCTGAAAAGCAATTTCAAAAAATTACTGGATTTGGTGGGTCGTTTACTGAAGCCTCTGCTTTTTTATTGAATAAACTTAGCCCAGCCAATAGAAAGAAAGTGTTAGATGCCTATTTTAGTGAAGAAGGTGCACGTTATTCTTTAACCAGAACACATATTGCCTCTTGTGATTTTTCTTTAAACAATTATACTTACGCCAAAGTTGAGAATGATTTAGACTTAAAACATTTCACCATACAAGATGATAAAGCTGATTTAATTCCGATGATTCTGGAAGCGCAAAAAATTTCTAAGGATGGATTTAAAATTATTGCCTCACCTTGGACTGCCCCACCTTGGATGAAAGACAATAAAAGTTATGTAGGAGGAAAACTGTTGCCTCAGTTTAATGATGTTTTTGCCCTATATTTTTCTAAATACTTAACTGCCTATAAAAAGGAGGGTATTGATATTTGGGGGGTTACAGTAATTAACGAACCTCATGGAAATGGCAATAATTGGGAAAGCACTTTATTTTCACCCAAAGAAATGACTGATTTTGTTCAAAACCATTTAGGTCCAAAACTAGAAAAAGATGGTTGGGGTGAGGTTAAAATTTTTGGCTACGATCAAAACAGGGCTGGATTAAAAGAATGGGTAGATGAAATGTACAGGGATGAGAAATCGTCGAAGTATTATGCTGGCGCCGCCATTCATTGGTACGAAAGCACCTATGATTATTTTCCAGAGGCGCTTCAGTACGCACACAATAAGGCGCCCGGAAAGCATTTAATAGAAACAGAAGGTTGTGTAGATTCGGAAGTGCCAAAATGGAAAGATGACAAATGGTATTGGCAAAAGGAAGCCACAGATTGGGGATGGGATTGGGCTAGTGAAAAGGATAAACATTTACACCCAAAATATGCTCCGGTTAATAGATATGCCACAGATATCATTGGTTGTTTAAACAATTATGTGGACGGCTGGATTGATTGGAATATGGTTTTAGATACACAAGGAGGCCCTAATTGGTTTAAAAATTGGTGTGTTGCTCCTGTAATTGTAAGCCCAGAAAAGGATGAAGTTTACTTTACTCCGTTATTTTACGTAATGGCTCATTTTAGTAAATTTATGCGACCTGGTGCTGTTAAAATTGGTTGTGAAATTAATCATAAAGAGGTAATGGCTACAGCTGTTCAAAACCCTGATGGAAGCATTGTTATTGCCTTATTTAATCCCACAGATACAAGTTATAATATTACACTCAATATTAATAAGGAAATAAAAAGCATTGCTATAAATTCAAAAGCCTTACAAACTATAGTACTTAATAAAAAATAAATTATGTCCAATCAAATTTCATCAGTAAAAGTGCCTTTAGGGCAAAAAATCGCATTCGGATTGGGTATGCTAGCCAATCAAATGTTTCCTGCAATGATTGGAATTTTCACCGTAGTTCTGGTAGAAAAGCTAGGTTTTAGTGGGTTGTTACTTGGATTAACTTATTTTATTCCAAAGTTCTATGATGCTTTATTTGACCTTATTATGGGTTATGTAAGTGATAATACAAAATCGAAATGGGGAAGGAGAAGGCAATATGTATTAATGGGAGCCATAATTTTAGGAATTTCATTCGCCTTAATGTGGCAACTTTACGGTGAAAATGGAGTTACCTATAATTTTATTTTCTTTTTAGGTATTTCATTGATTTTTTATTCTGGACTAACCATTTTTAGTATTCCATACGTAGCCATGGGTTATGAAATGAGTGATGATTTTCATGAGCGAACAAACATCATGGCTACGTCACAACTCATTGGTCAATTAGCTTGGGTTATTGCTCCGTGGTTTTGGGTAATTATGGCCGATAAATCATTGTTTCCCTCAAGTGAAGTAGCGGTCAGAACTTTGTCGGTTTATGTTGCCATTGGCTGTTCTATTTTAGCGGCTATTCCAGCATTTTTTATTCCTAGTAAATCTACTTTAAACGAAAACTATAGCCCAATAGATTTTAAAGGAATTCTAAATAGTTTTGGAGAAATTAAAGAAGGACTAAAAGCATCGATAGAAATTAAGCCTTTCAGAAAAATTTGTATAGCTACTTTTTTAATATTTAATGCTTTTCAAACAACGGCAGGCTTTTCTTACTTTATTATTAAATACTATTTATTTAAAGGTAATGAAGATGGTTTTGGATTATGGCCTACTTTGTTTGGGAGTATTGGAGCGATTATAACAACGGTTTTAGTAATTCCTATTGTAGCTAGAATGTCTAAAATAATGGGAAAAAAGAAGGCATTTTTACTTTCTCAAAGTATTTCAATTGTAGGCTACATTTTACTCTTTTTACTGTTTGTGCCAGGTAAACCCTATCTTTTTCTTTTTGCCCTACCTTTCTTTTCTTTTGGTATTGGTAGTTTGTTTACATTAATGATGTCTATGACTTCTGATGTGATTGATATTGATGAGTTGAATACAGGTAAACGAAGAGAAGGAAGCTTAGGTGCTATTTATTGGTGGATGGTAAAGTTTGGAACAGCTGTGGCTGGCTTAATAAGCGGCTTAATCCTTTCCTTGGTAAGTTTTCAATCAAATGCCCCAACACAAACAGATGAAACAATGTTTTGGCTAAGAGTTTTCTTTGTAGGCATACCTATACTAGGAACATTAACGGCATTATGGGCAATGAAAGATTATGATATTGATGAAGCCAAAGCCGTAGAAGTAAGAAATCTTCTTGATAAAAGAAAAGCACCTTTAATGAAACATTCTTCTAGCTACCTATCTGGAAAATTAAGTGCATTACTTCACAATAGTAATTTGAATAAAATTATTGGAAACGATTATACTAAAAAATCAAGGGCAGAGATTGAAATCCTATTTTCTGAGCAATTTAAAAACGGGGTGCATGGATTATGTTTTAGTGCTTATACCGAAGGGCAAAAAGTGGGTGATGTTTTATCAAAAGAACAAATAATAAGAAGGCTAGATATTATTGCACCTCATACAAAATGGATTAGAACTTTTTCTTGTACAGAAGGAAATGAATTGATACCAGAAATTGCCCGTCAAAAGGGAATTAAAACAATTGTCGGAGCTTGGATCAGCATTGATAAAGAAAGAAACGAAAGGGAAATAAATGCGTTGATTAAACTAACAAATGCAGGTTTAGTAGATATTGCAGCTGTGGGTAATGAAGTATTACTAAGGGAAGAACTTGGTGAAGAAGAATTAATTGAATATATAAAAAGAGTGAAAGCGGCAATCCCTAGTCACATTGAAGTGGGTTATGTAGATGCTTATTACCAATTTATTGAAAGGCCAAAACTTATTGATGCTTGCGATTTAGTGCTATGTAATTTCTATCCTTTTTGGGAAGGTGTATCCATTGATTATTCAATGTCTTATCTTAATAGTATGTTTGAAGTAACCAAATTGGCAAGTAAAGGTAAAAGAATGATTATTGCCGAAACCGGATGGCCTAGTGCTGGAGAAATAGTTGAAACTGCTGTGCCATCTGAAATAAATGCAATGAAATATTTTATTGTTGCGCAAGAATGGGCATCACATAACAAAATTGAAACGTTTCATTTCTCTTCATTCGACGAATCATGGAAAGTTATGCAAGAAGGTAAAGTAGGAACCTCTTGGGGCTTATGGGATAAAAACGAAAAATTTAAGTATAAAAAATAAACTATATAATATGTCATACAGAGAAGGTCATTTATTTAATGCAGAAAGTAAAGAACACTATTATCATTCTCAACAAGAGAATAGGCAAGAAGTTGAATGGATTAATTATTCAGAACTTACTGCAGATGATTTAAGAAGTTTATGGATTAAAACCTTGCAAAATGGCATCCATGGTATTTGTTTTAGTATTTATGAAGATGGCCAAAAACCCGGTTCGATAATTACAGAGGCTCAAGTTGAAAGACGGATTAACATTTTAAAACCGTATACAAAATGGGTGCGTTCATTTTCTTGCATTGAAGGTAATGAACACGTGCCTAGAGTGGCTAAAAAACATGGCATGAAAACACTTGTGGGAGCCTGGTTAGGGGATGATTTGGAATTGAATGAAAGAGAGATTGAAGCACTAATTGCTATGGCCAAAGAGGGGTTGGTTGATGTTGCTGCTGTAGGAAATGAAGTGATGTATAGAAAAGATTTGACAGAAGAACAATTATTGGCATATATACAAAGAGTTAAAGATGCTATACCAGATATCCCTGTGGGTTATGTAGATGCTTATTATGAGTTTTCTCATAGGCCAAGAATTACGGAAATTTGCGATGTGATTTTGACAAATTGTTACCCTTATTGGGAAGGATGCCCAATAGAATATTCTTTTGAACATATGAAAAGCATGTTTGAATCTGCAAAACATGCTGGCCAAGGTAAACGCGTAATCATTACAGAAACTGGTTGGCCAAGCGAAGGAGGTGCTTTTAAAGCATCTATTGCCACTAATGAAAATGCCATGCGCTATTTTATAGATTGCCAAAATTGGTGCAACCTAAATGGCATTGAAAGTTTCTATTTTGCTTCTTTTGATGAGTCGTGGAAAGTAGGGCCAGAAGGTGATGTTGGCGCTTATTGGGGATTGTGGGACAAAAACGAAAAAATAAAATTTTAATGAATAGTTTTTTTCAGCAGTTTAATTTACCATTTACCAAAGCTATTTGTTATTCGGGTTTTAGAGATGGACAACAACCAGGAGGAATTGTTCCATCATATGAAGAGATAAAGGAAGATTTGTTACTTCTTAAGCCTCATTGGAATTACCTTCGCTTGTATGATTGTGACCCGCATGCATTAACTGTTATCAAAGTTATTCAGCAAGAAAAACTAGATTTCAAATTAATGCTTGGTGCTTACATTGTAGCCGAAATGAATAATTATGGTTGCCCTTGGGGTGGCGGTATTTATGAAGAGGAGCAGCTTGAGGAAAATAAAAAAACCAATGACCAGACCATTCAACGTCTTATAGATTGGTCTAACCAATATCCCGAAATAATTTTTTCTGTCTCCTTAGGGAATGAAGCTTGTGTAGACTGGACGGACCATTTTGTGCCAGTAGGGCGTGTAATAGAATTTGCCCAAAAAGTGAAACAAAATATTAAACAACCCATCACTTTTTGTGAGAACTATGTTCCATGGCTAAATTACCTCAAACCACTTGTAGCTCATATAGATTTTATTTCAATACACACCTATCCAGTTTGGGAATACAAACATATACATGAAGCTGTTGATTATACTATAGCAAATTACGAGACAGTGGCTAACCATTACCCTGAAATTCCAATTGTAATAACAGAGGCTGGGTGGGCCACTAATTCGCATGGAAGAGGGATTAATATGGAGCATGTGAATGAAGAAAATCAGAAAGTATATTATGAAGATTTGATGGACTGGTCTAAGAAAAATAATGTTTTAACTTTCTTTTTTGAAGCATTTGATGAAAATTGGAAAGGCTCATCAGATCCAATGGAACCTGAAAAACATTGGGGCGTTTTTAAAGCAGATAGGACCCCTAAGTTAGTGTTTGAAAAGTAATATTTTAAAGCTCAAAAGAAAAGCCTTCCTTTTCTAATGCTCTGTAACGTTTTTCATCAAATTCGAATAGTTGAGCAGGTCGGTGCGAAACATTTTCTTTAGCCTCATTTAATGGCTTTAAAATGTTCATCTCCAAGATTTTTTTTCTAAAATTCGATTTATCAAATTTGTATCCAAGTAATGCCTCATATAATAATTGAAGCTCTAAAAGGGTAAATTTAGGAGGCAGTAATTCAAAACCAGTGGGCTTATGTCTAACCTCATTTTTTAATGTTTCTATGCCTTTTAACAAAATAGTATGATGGTCAAAAGCCAATTCTGGTAAGTCATTAATATTAAACCATCCTGCAGATTTTGCCCAAGAAGATGCGATAGGCTTATAATCCATGCTATTTACCAATGAAAAATACCCCACCGTAACCACCCGGTCCAAGGGGTGTCTATCTACACTTCCAAAAGCGAAAAACTGTTGCATGTAAATGTTTTTTAGCCCAGTGAGCTTCTCCAACACGTTATTAGCGGCATCAAATAAGTTTTGCTTAGGCTCTACTAAGTCTCCAATTAAGGCCCAATTACCCTTAAATGGCTCCAAATCTCTTTGCACCAGCAATACTTTTATCTCACCTTCTTGATATCCAAATATCACACAATCAACTGATAAGCCGAAAACAAAGTAATCTTTTATAGGTAATTTATAGTCGGATATATAGTATGAATTTGGAATTTTCATGGTGCAAATTAAAGAAAGGTTTTTATTTAGTGTAAATGCACTTATAGTATTTTTTACTTTAAGCATTTTATTTAAATTGCAACATTAATTTAATAATAAGTTTATAATATGAAAAAAATCATTACTACAAGTCTATTCATACTTATTGCAAGTATTGGATTTTCTCAAAACGCCCCAATTAATTTTGAAACGGGCGGACAAGGCGCTTCTTGGACATGGACAACATTTGAAAATGCTTCAAATCCATCATTGCAAATTGTTAACAATCCTAGTTCTGGGGCACCAAACACCTCTAGCAGTGTTGCAAAATTCACCGCATTACCAGGTGGTAAGCCTTGGGCAGGCTGTGAGTCCGCTAAAGGAGCAACTCCAGATATTGGTACTTTTACTTTAACTGCTTCAAATGCTATTGTTAAGATGATGGTTTATAAAAGTAAAATTAGCGATGTTGGAATTAAATTCGTAAAAAATGATAATTCAGCTATCCCAGAAATCAAAGTGGCTAACACTAAAATCAATGAGTGGGAAGAATTAACATTTGATTTTACATCAAAAATTGGTTCGCCAGAGGCATCTAACATTACCCAAATTGTAGTATTCCTAGATTTTTATTCTGGTGCTGCAGATAGAACTGATACTACTGTTTCTTATTTCGATAACATTACCTTTAATGCTGGTGCTCCTTTACAAGTACCAACTGTTGGTGCAACGGCTCCAACTAAACCTGCTGCCGACGTTATTTCATTATTTAGCAATGTTTATACCAACGTAAACGTTGATACTTGGAGAACATCTTGGTCGGCTGCTACACTTTCAGATATTAAAATTGGTTCAGACGATGTAAAAAGATATACAGCTTTAGATTTTGTAGGAATCGAAACTGTTTCTAATCAAATTAACATCAGTTCAATGGATTTATTTGAATTTGATGTTTGGACTCCTAATTCTACAACACTTAAGTTCAAAATCGTAGATTTTGGTCCTGATAGTGCTTTTGGAGGTGGTAACGACAAAGAACATGAAACATCAGTTACTCCAACAATAAATGGCTGGTATCACGTTTCTGTACCAATTTCAGGTATGACTGGTCTTACAACTAAGTCGAACATTGCACAACTTATTTTTGCTAGCATTCCAGTGGGAACCTCAGTAATTTATTTAGATAATATTATGTTTAGTAAAGCCACTGTATTGGCTGAGCCTACTGTTGCTGCGCCAACCCCTACTAAAGCTGCTGCCGATGTTATTTCATTGTTCAGCGGCGCTTATACCAATGTGCCAGTTGATACTTGGAGAACTTCATGGTCTGCTGCTACACTTACAGAAATGAAAATTGGAACTGATTCAGTAAAAAAATATTCAGCTTTAGATTTTGTTGGTATTGAAATGGTAGCTAGTCAAAAAAACATTACTGCAATGGATTCATTTGAATTTGATGTTTGGACGCCAAATTCTACCTCACTTAGGTTCAAATTGGTTGATTTTGGCGCAAATGGTACTTTTGGCGGTGGTGATGACAAAGAACATGAAACTACAGTAACGCCTACTTTAAATGGTTGGAATCATGTATCTACCTCTATTGCAGGTATGACAGGTCTTACAACAAAGGCAAATATTGCACAACTTATATTTGCTAGTGCGCCTACTGGTACTTCAATTATTTATCTTGATAACATATTGTTTAGCAAAAAACCAGCAACTGGTATTGCAACAATCGAAAAAGAAATAATAGGTGTTTACCCTAACCCTGCAAGCAAATCTTTAACCATTCATACCAATAACAAGATTCAAGAAATTGTTATCTACAATGCTATGGGTCAGGTTGTATTAACAACTTCACCAAATACCAATGATGTAAACATTGATATTGATAGTTTACCAAACGGTTTCTATACCGTTAAGGCCAATATCAATGGTATTGATACTTTCAAGAAAATCGTAAAAGAATAATTTAGATTTTTAAATAATAGAAAAGGGCGATTAGTTAATTCTAATCGTCCTTTTTTGTTTAGCAACAGTTCTATCAGCTAGTTGTAGGTAGTTGCCACGGTTGCATATATTTTTCTTTAATTCTATTTGCTTTTTCGCTTAGATGTGCTTCAATTTGTGAAAAACAAACACCTTGAAAATTATTGGCATAACCGGAACACTTGGCGCAGGGAAAGGAACTATTGTTGAATACCTTGTGGCAAACTATGGG
>JBIKKC010000195.1:0-4433 GCA_044360615.1 Bacteroidia bacterium
TTCAGCTTTTATATCCTCAACAGGAGTTTTAGAAAAGAACCCTACTTTGCCTGTTGAAGTAGAATACAATTGCGCATTGGCTAACAATGCGGCGCTCATAAAGAGCAAAGAAACCATTATTTTTTTCATCATTTTAAATTTAACTATTAAACACAAATACCTTACCAAGATTATCCTTTCTTCTTCTTTTTGTCGAATGAGAAAGTTCTGGCAATATTAAAACCTAACCTTACACCACCATCTTTCCATGAATAGCGTGTATCATTTACCATGTGCTGCTCTAACATACCTTTACCGTTGCTTAGCATTACTTGAAACACATGGCCTCCTGTTTCTAAATCAAAACCCAAAGCAAGATAATCATATAAAGGACCTCCCGCATCACTTTTCATATCTCTGCCATTTAATCTTGGGTAGTATTCAAAATTAAATCTTACACTTCTGTTTAACCGAATACTTCCTCCTGTTCCTATTGCATAAATTGTGTTGGGATCTTCTTTATAAGTAACCAAGTTTTCATGAACCATACAAGGTGCAATTTGCAAGCTTAACTTATCGCTAAACTTTCTGGCAATAATAATTTGATTAAAGTAACTCAAGCGGGAGGTAAAATAATTATCTCTATTAGGATTTGCCCATTCGGTGGTATTGATGGCCATATTTCCATAATAATTCAAGGTAATAGGCATCCCTCCTTTTCCTCTACTCTGAGAAAGCAATTTTATTTTCAAGTTACCATCGTAAGTTTTGCCAACAGAACTTCTCGCTAAACCAACTTGAATTTTATCGGTTAAGCCATAATCAAAAACCAATCTTATATTGGCTTGATCCAAGCCCCACAGTTCATAAGCCCCCTGATTTACCTCGCCAAAGCGATGTAAAATTACAAAGTTTAAATGCTTTGCAGCAACTTGCTCATTGCTTTGCCCATTAATAACACGAGTAGCTTTAAAGGTTGCGTAAACAGGAACAGGTTTTTGGGGCTGCTCTGCTTCTAACATATTTAACAAATCATCTTGTGCATGCGCATTAAGGGCTGCCATAAAAAGAAGTACTAGGGTAAAGCGTTTTTTCATGTTAGTTTTAATTATTTGGCGCTCCTGCATCTAACCACTTTTTTAATTTATCTCTATCTGCTGGACTCAAAGGGCCAGCTGGTGGCATATCCTGTTTCACCAACACCCTGTTGTTTAACTTGCCATTATCTACCACCACTTTCAATCCAGCATAAGAAGTATATCCAGGATGACACCCACCACATTTTCCAGACACTAAGGGTTGTACAAAACCACTGTAAGTAACTGCCCCAGTATCATTGTTATTTTTAAAATCATTCGGATAAAGTTCTTCTTCTTTATCATTGTAACAAGCTTGTAACAGCATTACAATTCCGGCTAATAATATTATTCTTTTCATCCTTTTAATCTATTTCTAATTTACTTGTGGTAACTCCATGACAACTATTACAGCTTCCCCCATTAAAGGCTTGCCCCATTTCTTTAGATAAACCATTTACGTTAATGGTTGGATAACAACCTCCATTAAAATCAACAATTTGATTGGTGTAAAAATTTCCTAATTCGTCGGCTTCTAGCCTTTTAATGAGCTTACCTTGTTTACCTGGCTTTTCCCAAAGTTCTATAATGGCCTTATCTTGTGCTTTACCATTAGATTTAAAAACAGTGCCAGAGATAGTCCACCAACCCGCTTCGCGAACGGCTTCATTACCACTTTTATTGTGACAACTGCCACAATTTTTACCAGCATTGTGGCTTTCATCATCTCCTTGTTCGCTTTCTTCTGGGTCGCTCATTAATTGCTCATAATGTGAACAAGAAATGCTTAACAAAACAATAAAAAAAAGCAATAATAAATAGTTGTTTTTCATATTACTTTCCTCCTCTGCCAAATTCGCTAGCGGTAATAAAAGTATCCAATTCCACACAACCAGAATTACCTAATTCAGTTTTATTTCCCTCCCACAAAGCCTTTCCTTGGTAAATAAACACAATGTGATCTCCCATATCAAAAACACTTTTTATGTCATGAGAATTGATAATGGTTGTAATATTATATTCTTCTGTAATCTCTAAAATCAATTCATCTATCACACGCGAAGTTATAGGATCAAGACCACTATTGGGTTCATCGCAAAAAAGATATTTTGGATTTAAAGCAATAGCACGCGCAATACCTACACGTTTCTTCATTCCACCACTTAAACTAGAAGGAAACAATTGATTCGAGTTTTCGAGTTTCACGCGCTTTAAACAGAAATTCACTCTTTCAACTATTTCAGATTCATTCTTATTGGTAAACATTCTCAAAGGAAAAGCTATGTTTTCTTGAACCGATAAAGAATCGAATAAGGCTCCTCCTTGAAATAGCATCCCAATTTCTTCGCGTAATTTTTTCTTTTCGTAATAATCTAATTTTAGAAAATCTCTATTGTCAAAACTAATACTTCCTTGCTCTGGGGTGAGCAAACCCACCATACATTTCATGAGCACACTTTTACCACCACCACTTGCGCCAATAACATAGCTGCACTTGCCTGGTTCAAACCTTGCAGAAACATTATCTAAAACTCTTTTATTACCAAAGTCTTTTATGATATTACCAACTTCTATCATTACTTAAACAGCATTAATTGGGTTAATATATAATCAAAAAAGATGATAGCAATAGAGCTTTGTACAACTGCTTTTGTGCTGGCAGAGCCCACTTCCAAGGCACCACCCTCTGTTTGAAATCCATGATAAGCAGAAATGGTAGCAATTAAGAATGCGGATGTGAGTGCTTTGGTTAAAGCATGCGTTACATAAAAGCCGTCAAAGGATTCTCTAAGGCCAGCAACATACATATCTACTGTAACCATTTCTGTAAAATAACAAGAAATTGCACCACCCAAATTAGATAAAAACATACTGTAAATAACTAAAGCAGGAATGGCAATAATAGCTGCTAAAACCTTTGGCAACACCACAAAATTTGAAGAGTTTAAGCCCATTATTTCTAAGGCATCAATTTGCTCACTTACTTTCATAGTGCCAATTTCTGAGGCAATGTTTGAACCAATTTTACCAGCCATAACCAAGGCAGTAATGGTTGGCGAGAATTCTAAAATATTGGCATCCCTAACAATTCTTCCTAAGATGGTCATGGGTACTAAACTACCTTGCAACTGACTACCAAATTGAATTACAGCCACAGCCCCAATAAACATAGAAATGATAGATACAATTGCAAAAGAGTCATTTCCCATTTTATAAACTTCTGCTAAAAAAGCGCGCCAAAACATTTTGCCTTTATCGGGCACCCTAAAACAAGAACGTAAAAAAAGAAGATAACTTCCAAAAAATGCCAAATATTTCATGCTTGTAAAAATAGTTGATTCTAAGAAAAGAACAAGAAGAACTCTATTTCTGGTTTTTTGGCAGCCTCGATTTTTAAAGATAACTTCGCCGCATGCTTCAAACCAATAAACAAAATCCAAGTATTTTAATAACGGGCTGCACAAAAGGTATAGGCTTAGCTATTTTAGAACAATTTGCTGCCCAAGGTTTTAATGTGGCAGGTTGTGCAAGAAATGCCAACCACCTTACCGCACTTTTTACCAAATTATCTACCCAATACCCTAAGCAACATTTTTATCTGGAGGTTTGTGATGCCTCTAACATAGGACTACTAAAAGTTTTCGCATCCGATGCCTTAAAGGAATTTGGCACTATTGATGTCCTTATAAATAACGCTGGTTTGTTTGAACCTGGGAATATTTTGGAGGAACCCGAAGGCCAATTTGAAAAGCTTTTTCAAATAAACTTAGCCAGTGCCTACCACATGAGCAGAGCTATTGCTCCTTCTATGGCGCAAGCTAAAAAAGGACATATATTTAATATTTGTTCAATAGCTAGCTTAGCTGCCTATAAAAACGGAGGCTCTTACACCATCGCCAAATTTGGCTTGTATGGTTTATCTCAAGCCTTAAGAGAAGAATTAAAAACCCAACATGTGAGAGTTACCTCCATTTTACCAGGCGCCACCTTAACCCAAAGTTGGGAAGGGGTTGATTTGCCCGAAGATCGGTTTATAAAACCAGAAGATGTGGCAAAGATAGTTTGGACATCCTATGAACTTTCGGAGCGCACAAATGTTGAACAAATTATATTAAGACCCATCCTAGGAGATATTTAATCTTTTACAAAATGACTCAAGATTTATTTACACCTAGCCTTACACAATACCAAAGGCGCAAAACTTCTACTGTAAATATTGGTGATTTAGCCATGGGAAGCGACTTTCCCATACGCATACAAAGCATGACAACTACCGATACCATGGATACCCAAAAATCTGTGGAGCAAATTAAACGCATGGTAGAGGCGGGTTGCGAGTTGGTAAGGCTTACTGCTCCAAGCTTAAAAGAAGCCCAA
>JBIKKC010000211.1:0-4127 GCA_044360615.1 Bacteroidia bacterium
GTATTTGGAAACAACTATGGTTCGGTAGCAGCTAACTATCCTAAGTTTAGACCTAGAAGCGGCACAGAAGAAGATATCTACAAAAGGGTAAACGATTGTTTTGAACGCAGCTTAAACGGCAAAGCTTTAGATACCTTAAGTAGAGAAATGCAGGCAATTAAAACCTATATTGAATACCTTGGTTCAAACATAGAAAAAGGAAAAAAAGCAGAAGGCTCTGGCTTTAAAGAGTTGGCTTTTTTAGATAGAGCTGCCGACCCAAAAAAAGGAAAAGAAGTATATGTAGCCAAATGCCAAAGTTGCCACCAAGCGGATGGTGGAGGTTTACTAAATGTCGAAGGTACAGAATATAGTTTCCCTCCTTTATGGGGCAAAAATGCTTACAATGATAAGGCAGGCTTGTACCGCATTACTTTCTTTGCGCGCTATGCCAAATATAACATGCCTTTGGGCACTTCGCATGAAAATCCTCAGTTAAGCGATGAAGAAGCATGGGATGTAGCAGCCTTTGTAAATTCGCAAGAAAGACCAAGCTTTAATACACCCAAAGATTGGCCAGATATTTCTAAGAAACCCATAGATCATCCTTTTGGCCCATACCGCGACGGCTTCTCTGAAACGCAACATAAGTACGGCCCTTTTAAACCTATTAAAGCAAAAAGAGAGGCCGCTCAAAAACAATCTTAATACAAACAATTATGAAAAGCATTTTAACCTTAAGCATAGCCCTTTTTCTTATCGGCTTGAACCAAACAGCCTTTGCACAAGCTAAACCAAAAGCAAAAAAAGAGAAAGCAGGCAAACAGATAGTGCAACATAAAATTATTATGCAGTTAACCTCGGCAGAAATGCCCGTGCATAAAGGCTTGATAAAACAACTAAACAACCTTAAAAATGGCTGGGGAGATAGTGTTGCCATAGAAGTGGTTTGCCACGGACCCGGTATTGATTTTTTAAGTACCGAGAAGACCAAATTTAAAGACGAAATCTATCAATTGAAAGAGAGAGGAATTGTATTTGTGGTTTGTGAAAATTCATTGAAAGAAAGAGAAGTTCCTAAAGAAGCTATTCTGCCCAATATGGATTACGTTAAAATGGGTATTGGAGAAATTGTAGTGAAACAAGAACAAGGCTGGACCTATATTAAAGCAGGATTTTAGTGAAACAAATAAAGTTAGTATTTACCCTTGGCTTTTTGCTATGGGGAGGAGCATTATTTGCTCAAAATTTGCCTTATGTACACCATACAGAAAGGGAAAGAGACAATGCAGACACCAATAATTTGCAGCACTTCTTTAGGCAAGGAACCTTTTTTGGCCATGCCCGCTATTTCTTTATGGCAACAGATAATGCAGATCAATTAAGCGATTATTATGCCAATGCTTTTGGGATGGGAATTGGTTATGAAACGGGCAATTTTAAAAACTTTCAAGTAGGCATAAGTGGTTATTTTATTTATAATTTATACTCTTCAGATTTAGCCGCAAAAGACCCCTTAAGTAACCAAGGAAGCAGGTATGAACTGGGGTTATTTGATGTTGAAAATCCCAGCAACCATTCAGATTTAGACCGCTTAGAAGATTTATACCTAAGGTATAACTACAAAAAATCTAACATTAAAATTGGCAAGCAACACATTAGAATGCCCTTTATTAATCCGCAAGATGGCCGCATGCGCCCTACCTTGGTAGAAGGAGCTATACTAAGTTTTGAAGAACTAAAAAAGACAAGCATAGAAGTAGGCGTTTTAAATGCCATCTCGCCCAGAAGCACTGTGAAATGGTTTGGCATTGGCAGCTCCATGGGTGTTTATGCTAGCGGCCTAAAACCAGATGGAAGTAAATCTGACTATGCAGAAAATATAAGGAGTGAATATGCCAGTTACATAGGCATTACCCATAATTTTAATAAAAACCACCAATTGCAAGTTTGGGATTTATTGGTAGACAATGTTTTTAATACCACCTTAGTGCAATACACTGGAAACCTAGAAATAAACCCAGAGCAAAAAATAATTTTAGGCGCTCAAGGTATTGCCCAACAAGCTATAAATAACGGCGGCAATGCAGACCCCGCTAAAACGTATATGGAAAAAGGAGCTAAAGCTTATACCTATGGCACACGCCTTGGCTATGCGCATAAGCATATAGGGCAAGTAACCCTAAACTATAACCGCATTACCAGCCACAGCAGATACCTCATGCCACGCGAATGGGGAAGAGATGCCTTCTTTACCTTTATGCCCAGAGAACGCAACGAAGGCTATGGCGATTTACACGCCATTAATATAGTTGGTTCAAAAATAATTGGCAAAAGTGGCTTTAGAACAGACCTTAGTTACGGACACTATTATTTGCCAGATGTAACTAATACACGACTTAACAAATACGGTATGCCCTCCTATTGGCAGTTAAATGCAGATATTAGATACCAAGCCAAAGGATTTTTTAATGGAATTGAACTTCAACTTTTGTATGTTTACAAAGGCCAATTAGGAAGTAATTTTAAAAACAACAATTATGTATTTAACAAAGTTGATATGAGCTTATACAACTTTGTAATTAACTACCATTTTTAAAGCAAACAACTATGAAACAGGAAACAAATAAGGAATCTCAAGCAAGAAGAAACTTTTTAAAAAACATAGGCAAATTTGGCTTGGGCTTAAGTGTAATTCCTGGCATTTCGCAAGAAGCTTTGGCAAATGAAAGCAATACCCTAATTGGCAATAATACCCTAGCAGCAGGAGAAACTAACAGCATACAAATATTACAAACTACAGATGTGCATTGCCAAGTGTATGCGCACGACGAACTCTTTTGGGAAAACAATGCCCTTAGTTTTAGAAAGGCTGGTGGCTATGCACATTTAGCTACCTATTTTAAAAATGCCAAAAAGAAAAATGCAAATACCTTTATCTTAGATACGGGCGATATGTTTCAAGGCAGTGAGCTTGCCGTTAAAACAACTGGCAAAGCCTTGGTGCCTATTTTAAATGCTTTGGGTTACCAATTGTACTTACCCGGCAACTGGGAAGTAGTATATTATAAAAAGGCCATGCAAACCTTAATGGGCGCACTTACTGCACCTAAGGTTTGTGCCAATATGTACCACGATTTAGGCGATGGCAAAAAAGGAGAACTCATCTTTAACCCCTATTATATTTGGCAAGTAGCGGGTGTTAAAATTGGCTTCTTAGGCTATACAGATCCCTTGGTTCCATTGCGCCAATCTCCCAATTATAGCAAGGGTATTATTTATACTAAGCCAGAAGAAAATTTGAAACATTATATAGATGTTTTAAAAAATGATGAGCAATGCGCTTATGTAATTATGCTTTCTCATTTAGGGCTATCGCAACAAATTGCCCTGGCCAACGACCCCGCCTGCCAAGGTATAGATTATATTTTTGGTGGCGATACCCACGAGCGTGTTAGAAAACCCATTGAATGTAAATATGCTAAAGTGGTAGAGCCGGGCGCATTTGGCTCTTTTGTAGGCAGGTTAGACTTGCAAATAAAAGATGGTAAAGTAATTTCTGATACCTATACCTTAGACGAAGTTTCGCCCCAAAAACTAAAAGCAGACAAGGAAGTAAATGCCCTTATTAAAAGCAATGAAGATCCTTTTGCAGCTGATATAAATGAGATTGCTGGCTATAGTACCATACCCCTATACAGAAACTTTGTAGTAGAAAACACCATAGATACCATGATACTAGATGCCATTAATTGGCAGTTACCAGAAATGGATATAGTACTCTCTAATGGTTTTAGATTTTGCCCACCTCGTGTTACGCCAGACCATACCGGCAACATACCTATTACCAATGGTTTTATTTTTGATATGCTACCTGTAGATAGCACCATTAGAACTGCCAAGGTAAGTGGCAAACAACTCTTTGATTGGCTAGAAAAAGAACTACACAATGTATTTGCCAAAGATGCTTCTAAACGCTTTGGTGGCTGGGTAATAAAATTTAAAGGCATGGAGGTTTCTTTTAAAGCCTTTGAAGACTTGGGCAAGCGCGTGCAAAATGTAAAAGTGAAGGGGCGCGCCTTGGATCAAAACGCTACCTATACCATTTGTGCTTGCGAAAGAGATGGCGACCCTGCCGATATGTTGTG
>JBIKKC010000040.1:0-13610 GCA_044360615.1 Bacteroidia bacterium
ATAAGGGCCAATGCAAGGCGCTGTATAAATATACCCATCGGTTTCAATATCGGTGCCAGAAGGCAACTGAGAGGTAAATTGTAATTGGCCAGTAGAATCCCTTTTGATAATGGCATCTGTAATAGGGGCGAAATTGGCTAAGTAAACTCCTTTTTCATTTCTTGTACTTTTACCCTCCCAAGGGAAAACCATGGTATTCTTTTTTCCTTTTTCTTGAGGGCCAAACGCTGCAATTTCCCAAGTTCTGGGTTTGGGTAATCTAAATTGTACCTTTTTATACTTTCTATCTGGCAAATTATTGTAATAATTTGTAAGCCAAACACAATATTCATTTGCACTTTCCCAACTAATATTTACCACAGGGTATTGGGCATACACTGGATTGTTGTAATAGGTTTCTCCAAACTTGGCATAATACTTACTAATCCTGTTGAAATGTGGTTGAAAGGTCCAACCAATAGAATCTGGGACATGTTTGGCGCTATCTGGATTTGCAGCTAAAAAGTTTGCATATTGTTGGTTGCTGCATTCGTATTTTGAGGCAAAAATTGAATCTCCAAGGATGAGCACAAATTGTTCTTCTATGGCTACTGCTCCTGTCTTTTTTATTTGCGCATTTAGGTTCAAACCGAAACAAAAAAGGGCTGTTACAATTAGTAGTTTATACAACATGAGTTTATTTGTAATATCCGTAAAGAGCTGGCACAACTGGTATACCTGCAATTACTAATTTAATTCCATTGGGAATAGTATCAATTTTTGTTGTTTTAAATAAAATAAGATCGGTGCCATTCCAAAGCATGGAGGTATCACTTGTTTGCTCGTAGGTTCCATAGCAATATAAACTGTCTTTTCCATTTTGGGTTCTTATCCAACAGTAATTTCCATCTTCTCTTAGATCGAGCATTTTGTAGCCATTGTTAGTTAAGGCAGAGTCTCTAAAATATTTCCCTGTAAGTTTTATGGTAAAGGGAGGCAATTGTGGTGGTTCTTCTTTTTTTTCGCAGGAAAGAAAAGCAATTGTAATAAAGAAAATAAGTAATAAATTTTTTAGCATAGTATTTTCTGGGTTATCAAAAGTAGTGTTCCGAAGTGTGAATTGCAAGAGGTTAAATTCCCGCCGCAGCTAATTGAAGCTGCAGTAATTGAGATTAATCCAATTGGTACATTTTTAAAAATAGGATGAATCTCTATTTCAATTATTTTTATCACTATTTGAACCAATCAAAATTAGTCTTAAAAATCTTTTACAATTCTTTGCAAAGTTGTATGTTGCAGGCTTAACAAAAAATATGAATATTACTTTACCAGACGGTTCCGTTCGCTCGTATGAACGGGGTACCACCGCCTTAGAAATTGCTAAATCTATTAGCGAAGGCCTTGCTAGAAATGTGCTCACTGGAAAATTTAATGGGCAGGTAATTGAATTAAACAATCCTCTTGAAACTGATGGAGCCTTAATTCTCTATACTTGGGATAGCAAAGAGGGTAAAACAGCGTTTTGGCATTCCTCTGCGCATGTAATGGCTCAAGCTATTGAACATTTTTTCCCTGGCGTTAATTTAACCATTGGACCTGCGGTAGACAATGGTTTCTATTATGATATAGACTTTGGGGATAAAGCTTTTTCTGAAAAGGACTTTAAGCGTATTGAGGACAAAATGCTTGAGTTTGCAAGAGAAAAGGCCGAATTTAAGAAGAGAGATATAAGTAAGGCAGAGGCTTTGGCTTATTACCAAGATAAAAGCAATCCATTTAAGGTTGAGCTGATAGAAAACTTGAATGATGGTGAAATAACTTTTTGCACGCATAGCACCTTTACGGATTTATGTCGTGGAGGTCATATTCCTAATACTGGTTTTATTAAAGCCGTTAAGTTAATGAGTGTGGCTGGGGCTTATTGGAGAGGGAATGAAAAGAATCCTCAATTAACCCGAGTTTATGGAATTACTTTCCCTAAGCAGGCAGATTTGGCAGAATACTTGGTAATGCTTGAGGAGGCCAAGAAACGAGATCACCGCAAATTAGGTAAGGAGTTAGAGATTTTTGCATTTGATGATGATGTTGGTCCGGGTTTACCTTTATGGTTGCCCAATGGAGGCGCAATTATAGAATTGTTAGAAACCTTTGCCAAGCAAACCGAGGCTGAGGCAGGTTATGTTAGGGTAAAATCTCCGCACATTGCCAGAGAAAGCATGTATATCAAAAGCGGGCATTTACCTTATTATAAAGATAGCATGTTTCCTCCCATGGATATTGATGGAGAGAAATATTATTTAAAGGCGATGAATTGCCCGCATCACCATAAGATTTTTGCGGCAACGCCAAAAAGTTATAGAGACTTACCGTTGAGATTTGCCGAGTATGGAACTTGTTACAGATATGAGCAAAGTGGAGAGTTGTTTGGCTTGATGCGCGTGCGTAGTTTGCAAATGAATGATGCGCATATTTACTGTATTGAATCTCAATTTGAAGAGGAGTTTAAAAAGGTTAACGACTTATATCTAAAGTATTTTAGTGTATTTGGGATTGATAAATATGTAATGCGTTTCTCCAAGCATGATCCGGCAAAATTGGGTCAGAAATACATTAACTCCCCAGAGCTTTGGGCTAAGACTGAAGAAATGGTGAGAAAGGTATTGGTAAATTTGGGTGTTAATTTTATTGAGGTAGAGGATGAGGCTGCTTTTTATGGGCCTAAAATCGACATTCAAATTTACTCGGCCATAGGAAGAGAATTTACATTAGCCACCAATCAGGTAGATTTTGCGCAAGCAGAGCGTTTTGATTTGTATTTTACAAATGAAAAGAATGAAAAGGAAAGGCCTATCATTATTCATCGCGCACCCCTAAGCACCCACGAGCGATTCATTGGGTTTTTATTAGAGCATTATGCCGGTAATTTGCCTTCTTGGTTAAGTCCGAAACAGGTAGCTGTTTTGCCAATTAGCGATAAGTATGTTCCTTATGCTCAAAAACTTGTTGAATTGATGAAAAAGAACGATATTCGCGCCCTCTTCGACGACAGGAACGAAAAAATTGGCAAGAAAATAAGGGATGCAGAAATGAAAAAAATCCCATTCATGCTGGTGGTAGGTGAGCAAGAAATGCAAGAAGGTTCTGTTTCTGTAAGGAAACATGGCCAAGGAGATGTTGGGAAAATGTTGTCGGAGGAATTTGTATCGTATTTTGAAAATCAATTAACTGTAAAACTGTAAACATCTTTGGCAACACCAAACAACCCAAACCCAGGAGGAGCGAGTGGACCTACTCCAAACCGATTCATTAGCAGAGGCCGCAGGTCACTTGAACCTGAGCATAAGCTCAATCATTTGATCAGAGCCAGCAATGTGCGTTTAGTAGGCGAAAATGTGGAAGTAGGTGTTTATACACTTTCGCAGGCATTAAAACTTGCCGAAGAATTGGAGCAAGACTTAGTTGAGATTTCGCCAAATGCAGATCCACCGGTTTGCAGAATAGTTGATTATAAGAAATTCTTATACGAACAAAAAAAGAAAAAGAAGGAACAGAAGGCCAATCAAACCAAATCTGAAGTAAAAGAAATTAGATTTGGGCCTAATACAGATGAGCATGATTTTGAATTTAAATTTAAGCATGCAGAGAATTTTCTTAAGGAAGGGCATAAAGTAAGAGCTTATGTATTTTTCAAAGGAAGGTCTATTGTGTATAAGGAAAGAGGAGAGGTTTTGTTGTTGCAATTGGCGCAACGTTTAGTAGAGATTGCTAAAATTGAACAATTGCCAAGATTAGAAGGAAAGAAGATGTTCCTTTTAATGAGTCCGAAAGGAAAAGGAGAAATAAAAAAGTCGTAATAGTATAATAACAGGAGTTAGAAAAATGCCTAAAGTAAAAACAAACAGTTCTGCTAAAAAGCGTTTTAAGCTTACACCAAGTGGTAAGATTAAACGTGCACAAGCATTTAAGAACCACATTTTAACTAAGAAGACCACAAAGCAGAAGCGCGGATTAACCAAATTGGTTGTTGTGAGTGATGCAGACATGGGTTTAGTTAAAAACCTATTGGGAGTAGGAAAGTAATCCCGAAGCTATAATTAGCGGCCCTTAATTAGGAAGGCCTAAAATTCCTGGTTACATTGTTTAACCCGAACAAAAGCACAAAAGACTCAGTTAATTCTGAGCGCTTAGGTTCAAAAAACTAAAAAAAATATGCCACGTTCAGTCAATTCCGTTGCGAGTAGAGCTCGCCGCAAAAAACTCCTCAAATTAGCCAAAGGTTACTGGGGTAAAAGAAAAAATGTATTAACCATAGCCAAACATACCATTGAAAAAGGTTTGGGTTATGCTTACCGCGATCGTAAAACCAAGAAGCGCAACTTCCGCAGTCTTTGGATAGTACGTATCAATGCAGGTTCACGTTTACATGGATTAAGCTATAGTCAATTCATGGATTTAGTGCACAAAAAAGGATTAGGATTAAACCGCAAGGTACTTGCCGATATGGCAATGAATCATCCTGAAACTTTTGCAGAAATTGTAAAATCGGTAAAATAAAATAAACGCTATTATGACTTTAAAAGGCCGTCCGTTTGGACGGCCTTTTTTTTGCATTTTATTCCTCTGCTACACAATCTAAGCAAGTTAAGCCATCTTCAGTAATTTTATAAAAGTGTCCATCGGCTTCATCCATATATTCTTCATATAGATTTTCTTTACTAATATCATCTAGATGTATAACTGTGCCTTGGGGTACAATTAAAACAACATCTACTTCTTGCCAACTAAACTGTTGATCCTTGTTAAGGGTAAAAAAGGATGGAATAGTTAATTTATTGTTCTCAATAGATATATTATAGTTGATCATTTCTATTTTTTCGAGGGCATTTTCTTTGTCTTTACCATTGCCTCTTTTGATTATTTTAAGGTAGATGCTATCTCCCTTGCCACTTCTAATTTTTGTTTTATCAATTTCAATATGAACACCTGTTTTACTTATTACTAAACCTTTATCAAGGAAAGCCAATTCCCCCATATTTTCAATATCATCCACATTTTCATTAAAAGGCATTTCTACGCCCTCCAAATAAAGGGTATCGTTGGCAGTCAATCGCATTACTTGAGATTTGCTTTCATTGTGTCGTATTGAAGCTCCAAAGCTAAGTCCGGCATAAATTAAACTAACAACCCCAAACACAAATACACCTAAAAGAGAAAAGAACCATGCTTTATTGTCGAAGGTTAATCCAAACAAAGCTTTTATTACAAACATTAATAAAGCTATAGCTGGAGTAATAAGCACTAAAAAGACACCCGCTTTAGCTGCTACAATAATGCTTTGATTTTTAATGGTAAACTGTATCAATTCATTTATTTGATGGGTATCTCCTAAGTTGAAGAAAACCGCAACCATTGCAACACTAATACTCAACACAATGATAAAGAGTAGGAGGGCAGCAAAAGCACCAATCAGCTTTAAAACCCCTTTGATAACAATACCAAAAATATGAGAACCATGTTGAGAGATACTGTTTACTTTGTTTCCACCTTGGTTTTCTATTACTTGTTGTTGGATACTATGAATATCTACACTTCTTCCTTTCATTAATAGCTTATCACTTGCAGTAACAGCTTTAGGAATAATTATCCAAAGAATAACATATAACCAGAAGCCAGTTCCAAATACAAGAATACTAACTAAGAAAGCTACACGTATCCAAACTACATCTAAGCCAAAGTAGTTAGCTAACCCAGAAGCAACGCCACTTACCACACGTGCATCATTGTCTCTAAAGAGTTTTTTGGTTTTATTTTCTCTTTGTAAACGCATTTGAAAGGCTTCTTCTCCCTTTGCCTCTGGCACGGCAATCCAGAGTATGAGGTATGCCAATATGCCTCCACCAAAGGCTACCAATAATACTACAAATAGCACTCTAATTAAAACAGGGTCTACATCAAAAAAAGAAGCCAAGCCAGAACACACACCACCTAAAGATTGATCATAAGGATCTCTTCTCAATTTTTTAGGCGTTGGTGGCGTATAAGCTGGAGCACCTTGCGTTTGGCTTGCATGGCCATGGTCATCCATTTGGTTAATATTTCCCAATGTGCTCATCACACTATCAACATCCTCTAAAAATAGTGTAGTTCGGTTTGAACCTAATCGCTGATGAAGCAATTCTGCCATGCGTGATTCTATATCTTGCACTACATCTGAATTGGATGCAAAATGTTGTCTTAAGTTTAGGGTATAAACTTTTAGTTTATCGTAAGCCTTTTCCTCGATGGTAAATACAACACCTGCGAGGTGAATTTGAAAAACTTTATCCATGTTAGTTTTGATTAATTGTTTTTAGTGTTATGGCATTTACTGCATTTACCAATTCGGCCCAGGTTAAGCTCAATTCATTCATAAATAAGGTTCCTTGCTCTGTAAGTTGGTAGTACTTTCTGGGTGGGCCACTTTTGCTTTCAACCCAATTATAACTTAACAGGCCATCATTTTTTAAGCGACTCAATATGGGGTAAAGGGTACCTTCTACCACAAGCAATCGGCAGGCCTTCATTTCTTCTAGAATATCGGAGGCATAAGCTTCTCCTTTGCTAATAATAGAAAGGATGCAGTACTCCAGTATTCCTTTCTTCATTTGCGCTTTGCTATTTTCTAAATCCATGTTCTTATTATTACAAGGTTCAAAGTATGGCACAAAACTATACTTATATTAGTACTTTGCAATACATAGTACCTTAAGTCATTATAAGTATTTGATTATTAATAATATAAAATTGTAAGGTATTAATTAGTTTATGTTAAAGCTATGGCTACTCGGTGGTTGTATGCCCCTTTTTTGATTGGCCAATATAAGCCGGTAGCTCCAACTTTGTTAGTTATAATTATTTAAATTTGTAAGATGATAAACAGAATTGTGCGCATGAGTTTTGAACCTGAGGCAGTGCCTAAGTTTCTAGCTTTGTTTGAAACTGTTAAAGAACAAATAGCTGCCTTTGAAGGGTGTAAGGGGTTAACATTGTTGCGCGACGCCCAGCAGCCCAATGTGCTATTTACTTATAGTTATTGGGAAACAGAGCAACATTTAAATAAGTATCGTTTTTCTGATTTGTTTAAACATACTTGGCAACAAACCAAGCAGCATTTTAACGATAAGCCTATAGCTTGGAGTTTAAAGGTGGAACAAGTTGTTAAATAGTGTATAGAAAACAGGGTTTCGCACAATTGGCGTCATTTAAAATAGGGCTAAGGTTCATGCGTTTAGCCTATTTTTGAAGAAAATTGTACCTTTTATGTACAGAGTATTTGTCTTAATTACAATTCAATTTATCTTATGGAGTTCGGTTCAGGCCGCGCCTAAAGACTCTTTACGTTTAGAAAAGCGTGATGGGAATACCTATATCATTCATAGAGTGGTAAAGAATGAATCACTTACCTCTCTTGCCAAAAGATATAGTGTGGCGGAAGCAGAATTATTAAGTATTAACCCTATGGTTACAGAGAAAGTGTATGCTGGGCAACTCTTAAAAGTACCAGTTAATACGGCTCGCTATGGCAATGTGCAAGCACCAGAAGTAAAAGCCTTAACAGCATCACGTTTGCCATTAGCCCAAACTTTACCTCCACCAACTAAGACAAACTCAGAGCCTGTTCAAGCGCCAATTGCGGCTGCAGTAGTACCTGCAAAAAAGGAGGTTGAAAAACCTAAAGAAATTGAAAAACCTGCAAAGGAAACTTTTGTTCCTGAGCCTACTGTTATAGACTTTGATTCCAATAAAACAATGCTTGCCTACGCAAAGCAAGAATTACAACCACAACCTAGCGGGAAATCTATTGCCACTTATAAAACATATGTAGTAGCCTCGCCACAATCTGTGCAGCAAGTAGCCAATACTTTTTCTGTGGATGCCAACGATATTATTCTTGCTAATAACCTTAAAAATTACAAACTAAAGGAAGGGCAAAAAATTAAAATACCTGTTTATGGCCCAGCACCGAAAGTTTCACCGGTTTTGGCTGCAGAACCACAACCAGTGGTAAAACCAAAACCCGAACCAAAATCTAAACAAGTTTCTCAGCCACCTGCAAAATCTGCTGCACCTAAAGTTGCGGTATCCTCTAATACAATGCAAGGAGATTCTATAACCAGAGAAAGAAAGGCAAGAGCCCTTGCTCGGATTGCCATGTTAGATTCTGCCTATGTGCACCCTGATGGTGTAAGTTATGTTGTGTTTAATTATAAGCAAACCGATTATCAATATGATGCCTATACGCTTAGAATGGCAGAAGAAAATGCAATCGACTTACAACATACTAACCAACGCGCAGGATATGGCGGTAAAGATATTGTTCACGCTGTAAAACGGGGTGAAACTTTACAATCTATTGCACGCAAATACCGAATTAGTGCTACAGATATTATCAATTGGAATGGATTATTAACTTATAGGGTAAGAGAGGGGCAAGATTTAGTTATCAATAGCGCCCGTGCTGATGTTTCACCTTACCAGCGCACTATAATCTCTAAAACAAAGATGCCAGGAAATACTCATTTGTATGAAGAAGTTATAAAAGGATTGGCATTTTTTGATGAAGAAAAAGACTTACCAGGAGTATATGTAAATGGAGTTGAAAAGGGTAAGTTTATTTATATACTAAATAGAGATAATTACAGAGAAACTTTTGCCAGGGTGCTTGGCCCAATGCCAGCAGAGATGCCTGTTGGAACAGTTATTTACCTTGGAAATCAAGCAGCACATGAACTGCGTATAGATACTGAAGTTGCTCATATAGAAATGTGGTTTGGTCTCTTTAGAGAAGATGTTAAAGAGGGAAGTGAAGAAGAAGCAAAATCTGAATAAAATTAATTCGACTTTGATTGTTGCACGTTTATCATACAGGCGCCCAATGGGTGCCTGTTATTAAATCAATTCTATCAAATTACTTGCACCTAAAGTTCTGCGAACAGTAAAACCTTCTGCATAAGTAACACCAATTTCTTTTCCAAATTCTAGGCAACGGCCTCTTATAGATTCAATAAACTCTTTGCTGCTAATAGGCGTATTAGGTTCATTGGAATTAGGATCGTAAAACTGACTCCCATACGCCAGGATACTTTCCATTTTTAAGTCGAATGTACTTGAAATATCTACTAAAATATTGGGCTTAGTAATTCTATCCTGAATGTAGTGGTATACTTGTTTTGGACGCCAAGCCTCTTGTTTAGTGCCGTTTTCCAATGTTTCTATTTTTCTCAATCCCGCTAAGAAGCAAGCGTCATGTACTAAGTTAGCTCCTTTGGCATGGTCTGCATGTCTATCTGATTCTGCATTGGCAAATACCAAGGTGGGTTGATATTTTCTAATCATCCGAATTACCTCTAACACATGTGTTTCGTCACTTACAAAAAAACCATCTCTAAAGCCTAAATTTTCTCTGAATTTAATATTAAGAATTTTTGAGGCTGCATCAGCTTCTTCTTTGCGCAAAGTTGCAGAACCTCTAGTGCCCAACTCTCCTCTTGTTAAATCTACAATGGCAGCGCTATAACCAAGCGCAATGTGTTTGGCAAGGGTTCCACCACAAGAAAGTTCTACATCATCTGGGTGTGCCCCAAAGGCTAACATATCTACTTTATAGTTTGTCATTTGCCCTTGCGTTGCTCCATGTCTTTAATAATATCTTTTACCTGATCGGCACTAATACGCTTGGCAATTATTTTCTTATTTTCATCTAATAGGTAAAGAACTGGAGTGCTGTAAATATCATATAACTTTCTAAAGCCAGTTTCATTGTTTGGATCATATACATTTAACCAAGGCAACTTGTTTTCTTTTAGGTATTTAACCCAATCATTTGCGTCTGGGGTTAAACTAACGCCGTAAACATCAAAAAATCTACTTGTTGGAATCGGTGTTGCTTTACCCTTTTTAATTTCGGGAGTTGGATTAAATTCTTCGAATATCTTTTTCAATTTAGGCATCTCTTCCTTACACTTACCGCAGCCTGCATCCCAAAATACCACTAAGGTGTAGTTGGCTTTAATATTATGCAGCGAGTGGTAAACATGCGCTGTATCTAACATGGTTAAATTAGGAGCTTTATTTCCAATTAAGTTATTTCTTAAGTTATTGGCTCTGTCTTCCATTTTAGCCTTTAAGGTTTCATCTACCCAAAATGCTTTTCCTTTAGCATAATAGTTGTCTACCATATACACAAACACCTTATCCATTCCCATGTATTGAGAGGTTTCATAATGATTGGTTATCCAGAATAGCACATATTTAAAATTCTCTTTGCCAGCCTCAGCTTTCTTTAAAACAATATCTGCAGATTTAATTATACTATCCGGAATTTGCGGGGTAAGTTTGGTAATAAATGCTTCAAATTTGTTATGAAATACAGGTGTTCTTACAATACGCTCATCCGACCAATCAAAATTATCGAAGTAATGGTTGTAATAATATTGGTATTGGTAATTAGAATCGATGATAATGCCTTGGGAGTTTCTTGGGGCTTCAGGAATTTCAATATCTGTCATGATTTTGAAAATCTTGCTTAGTAATGCATTAGGATTTTCTTTCATGAGTTGCTTTCTGTATTCAACCAATTCTCCAGTAATTTTTTTGTATTCAGCTTCAGCAATTCTTTTTGCTGCTGTATCATTTGCCGCCTTGGCCGCTTTTATTTGCTCATCTAGCTCATAAGCGCGTCTGCCCATTACGGTAGTGTATTTGGTGTAAGTAAAAAATATTTCATTTTCTGCAGAACCTTTAACCTTCATGTTCTTTACCACATCTACTGAATCAGTTTCAAGCGAGAAAAATTGCTCTGTTACCACAAAATCGAATAGCAATGATTTTTGAGCTGTTGCGATTAAATATATGCCACCCTCCAAAGTTTTATCTCCTTTGAAAACCATAGTTCCGTTTTTATCGGTGTAGGCACTATCTCTTAAATACTGTTTATCTCCAAAGTAGTAGCCTAAATAAAACATGCGCTCAGGATAACCTTTCACCGTTATGGTAATATTAAAAGCATCTTTAGGTTTGCTGGCAGAGGCTTCTGTTTTAACAGTTTTTTCTTTCTTTTGGGCAAAGGCTGCAATACTTAAAGCACTTAATAGCAGTGCAAAAACGATATTTTTCTTTAACATAAATTCTCTTTTATGCCGTAAAATTAACTAAAAACATACCAAAGCTGCAACCTTAGAATTATTTAAGTAATTTTTTAGAGGCTGAGTTCAATCAGGAAATCTCCTGATAGATATCATTTTTTGATTTAAATCATTACTGTATTATTGAACCATGGAAAAAAGAGAACACATGGGTGATATTCACCAAAACATGATTACATCGATAAAGCAAATAGATTTTTGCAAAGATGAATTAGGTTCATGGCAAAATAGATTAGACGAAGTGGCTTCAAGAAATACAGATGTTGAAGTGTTAAAAAATGTTGAACATTTCCAAAATCAGTTTATCTTACAGCGAGAGGTAATAGATATTTTACGTCACGATTTAAAACTTGCTGATGCTGAATTGGCAAAGAATGCAATGGAGAATCCAATTGCTAGCGACCACCGTTTGTTTGATAAGCCAGAGGGTTTACAAGACAGAGTGGAAACATTTGAGAAAATTTATGGCGCGTTAAAGCAAGAGTTCGAAAAATTCTTGAGTCCAATTCTTTAATTGTTGCATACCGGTTCAATGATATGGCCTGCGGCTTTTGAGCAAAATATCCTGCAACTTTTAAAAGAAGAGGCAGGATATTTTTTTGATGCCTTAAATCTAGAGCCTGTTACCTCTGTTCATCTTAATCAGTTTAAGCAAAGCAATCGATTTTTAAATGAGGCTTCCATACCTTGGAATGCTTATGGGCGCGCTTTGAGCCAAAGACCTTCCTTTATTCTTGATCCCTATTTTCATGCTGGGGCCTATTATGTGCAAGAATCATCGAGTCAGTTTTTAGCTCATGTATTAAAGCAGGTGATGCCAAAAGTGCCTGCCCCATTGGTATTGGATTTATGTGCTGCACCAGGCGGTAAATCTATGCATCTGCTTGATGCTTTGCAACAAAATGGAACGCTGCTTGCCAACGAAATTATCAAATCTCGCTTAAGAATATTGGAAGAAAATTTGCAAAAAAAGGGTTTAGCCAATGTTTTTATAAGTAATAATGATCCAGCAGATTTTGAACATATAGGGCAGCAATTTGATTTAATATTGGTGGATGCTCCTTGTAGCGGAGAAGGTTTATTTAGACGAGATGCTGCTGCTGCAAAGGAGTGGAGTGAATCGGCGGTAAACCTTTGTGTTGGAAGGCAACAACGCATTTTAGCACAAGTTTTACCTTCGTTAAAAGAAGGTGGTGTGTTAATTTATGCCACCTGTACTTATAACCTCCAAGAAAATGAAGAGAATGTAAATTGGTTAATTCAATCACAAGGTTTAGAAGCTTTGCCAATTCAAGTGCCAGCAGATTGGCCTGTTAGAGAAGCGCAGCAGTTTATGTTTCGCTTTTTCCCGCATTTGGTCAATGGCGAAGGTCTTTTTATGGCTGTTTTGCAGAAGCCAAGAAACGTGGGAGAGATAGGTTCAAAAAGAAATAATAGCGGCAAAAAACTGCCCTTTGTATTGCCCAAGCACCAAGGCCCATTTAAGGCTTGGTTGAACCAAGAAGCGGCTATGGACTTTGTGCAGTTTGGATTGCAAACCTACGCGATTCCTAAGGATAGTATGCTTCATTTAGAACAATTATGGAGCAAATTACGCATTGTGAAGTCGGGCATTAGGATGGGTACTTTAGACAAGCAACAGCAATTAATACCCGACCATGATTTGGCCTTAAGCATTCATCTTTCTAAAGATTTGCCGCGTTGGGAGCTAAATAACGATAATGCTTTAGCGTATTTAAGAAAGCAGAATTTGGAGGTAGATGGGCTGCAGCCTAAAGGGTGGAATCTTGTGAGCTACGCTCATTTAGGGTTAGGATTTGCGAAGGTGATGCCCGGCAGAATGAATAATTACTTACCTTCGGAGCTTAGAATTATTAAAGCATCTCAGGAATGAAACTTCACTTAAACTTAATAAAAGCAGTAAACGAATCTATTTATCAAATATTTGAAGAGGAGCGCTATGCAGATAAAGTGCTAGAGCGTGTACTTAAATCTAACAAACTTTGGGGGGCCAGAGACCGCGCCTTTATTGCAGAAAATACCTATGATATGGTGCGTTATTGGCGCTTGATTAGGGCGGTTGCCGAGTTAGAAACGCATGAACTGAATGAAACCAATTTGTACACTTTATTTGGTACTTGGCAAATTTTAAAAGGAAGAGAGCTTTCTAAATGGGAAGAGTTTAAGAATGTAGATGCCAAGAAAATTGAAAAGAATTATAAGATTTTAAAAACCCAACGTAAGATTAATTATTCCTATCCAGATTGGATGGATGACTTGTTATGGAAGGAGTTGGGAAAGCAATGGAATAAAGAGGCAGAAGCGCTCAATAACCAAGCAGAGGTGGTAATTAGGGTGAATACCTTAAAAACTACCAAGCAAGATTTGATGCTTGCTTTTAGAGAAAAAAATATTGAAACTTCTCAGGTTACAGGTTGTAAAGATGCG